>JABXIP010000151.1 GCA_013373005.1 Cytophagia bacterium
ATCTATTACTCTGATGAGAACATTGGCACCAGAAAGTACTATGCTGACCCTGAAAAGGGGAATGAAGAGTTGGCTCTTTTTGGTACAGAAGGCTTTAAAGAAGACAATGAAGGTATCTCCATATACGACACAGGAAATGGTAAAGGCTTTATCCTGATCTCAGATCAGCAGGCTAATATGTTCAGAATCTTCCCAAGAGAAGGAACGAATGGCAACCCGCACCAGCATGATGAGCTAAGGTCTGTAAAGGTTTCTACTAATGAAAGTGATGGCTCTGAAATTACCTCAGTGCCCCTAAATGATACGTTTAAGAAAGGCTTGTTTGTGGCCATGTCTGACAACAAAACCTTTCAGTATTACAGGGTAGAAGACATTCTAGATACTTTATTAATGAAATAATTAATAGAGGTTTTTCATTATGAGAAAAGGTGTGGCTTCTGGCTGCACCTTTTTTGATTAATTAACTTATAGTATAAGCTATGATTTAATGGACTTCATACATTGTTGTATTAAGTAGTTCCTTGTCGATTGAATCTAATAGTTCAGATGAAGTTTCTTGATCAAATTTCCTGGCATATAAGCAATCTGTATTTTTCAATTCATCCAAATCACTTTTTGAAAAGGTAACAGGTAAGGTACATCCTTTCCTTTTCCAGTTTACATAAGTAGAAGAAGGCCTAATTCTACTTTTTGGAAAGTTTGATGAAATGATGCTGTGAAAAAATATTTCATCGGGAATATGAGTGAACTGATGATATTCGATATATGAAGGATGTTTTTCTAAAAAATCAAGTACAAAATTTAAAACATCTGTGGGTAGTGCCCACCATTGTGACCCACCGTAGGCAGTTAAATAACTTGGAAAATTTCTCCTTTTTAGTGCTTTGAGGATGACATCGAATCTCTTATTTCTATATAAAAAGAAGCAGTTTTTAATGGTTCTTTTAACACTTTGAAGACGGAGGCTATAGAAGTCTATGGATATATAAGAACGTTTGGTTGGTACAGGATGTATAGTGTATTCATTTAGGCGATTTTTAACCATTGACTTACGCCATGCATTGTCGATATGTATAGATGTTAAAAATATGTCGCCATAATTCTTCTGAAGATAGTTTTTAATAAATTCTTTCGACTTTACAGGATAATCACTTTCACTCATCAGGACATTGTAAGAGTCTCCATTATTGTCCTTTTTCACTTCATTCATCAAGTTTAGAGTTGCCTTAACCATACTAATGTCTCCCCAAATGACATTTTCTCTATCCTGAATGAACTTTATGTTAGAAAACCCTGATAATTCAAGCTCGAATTCGCCTAGTTCTGCCTTTAAGTCAACATGTACATAAATGGAAACATTTTTATCAGACAAACGACTTGTAAGTCGTCTGAACCCTAAGGGGTTGGATGCTAATAATAGATAGTTGATTTTCATTAAGAGAGACCCATGATGATCAAGAAAGTGATGTGCAAGCCGCTTTCGTGTTGTTTACATTATTGTATGCCTGATGAAATTACTCATTTCGTGTAAGATAGAGTTACTATGCGCGCCTTTTTAAATTTTAGAGGAGCAGTCTCCTATGTTCTTTCTGAATTTAGAGGTGATTAGAAAAGTAGAGAATTTAGGTTTTTGAAACAAGGTTATTGGTGAACTGGGAATTAGGGAATTGGGTGATTAGGGAAATAGGAAATTAGTGAAGTAGTTATTTGAAGTTATTGAATGATAAGCTTCACTAGTGTGATCAAGCCGATAATAACAATTAAGAGCAAGGACAAGCTTCTAAACTTCGCTTGTGGAATATAGGCCAGGATTTTCTTACCAATAAATGAACCTACAATGCCTATTACAAATAAGTATGGCACGTATTTCAGGTCGTGCTTGTGGATATAGCCATTGTTGTAATACACAAAGGTTCTGGAAAAGTCTATCATAAAATCTATAAAGGCTGAAGTAGCGATAAAGACGCTCTTTTCCAGATTGAAGGAAGCCATCGTCAATCCTCTAATGGCTCCACCGGTTCCTAATAAGCCGGCAGAAAACCCCGAGAATGAGCCACCAATAATGGCGTTTTTATTATTTGGAGAAATGGTTAGTGACTTTTTGATTAAGAACAACAAGCTGAATCCTACCAGAAATATTCCCAGAAACAACTCAAGGTAGGTGCTATTGATCATGTTTGACAGTAGCCCACCTACAATCACAAAAGCCACAGAGGGAATTCCTATGTTCAGTAACAGCCTTTTATCCAGTCCTTGTTTGAATAGAAAGATTTTACTCAGATTACTGGATAAGTGGAATATGGCGGTAAGCCCCAAAACCGATTGAAAATCGAAGTAGAAATTACCTATGGGTACAAAAAACACCGAAGAACCAAAGCCTCCTATAGTTCCTACTATTTCTGCTACCAGAGCGAGAAGAATAAATACTATATCGACATTCTTCATTTTGATTGATTCAGGAGAAGCTTTTGAGCCTTATGAAATGCTATCTCTATCAAGTAAATGTGCCTGTTTTTTTTGAATTTTTTAGTTGACAGTGGGGAATTGGTGAATGGTACTCGGTGCTCAGGTTTGGGTTTTCGTCATTGCAAGGAACAAAGCTTTTATTCCAATTCATTGGGATAAAAGGTGTGACGAAGCGATCTGTGAGTTTATTGGCAGATTGCCACGTTATAAGTTTGACTCAGGTCAAACTTCTTCCTCGAAATGACGGTAGCGGTAAATTATGGTTGATTATCCAACTACTTCTCATCACTGACCTCACATAATTCTAATTTCCAAGGGAACCAGCCCTTACCCCTCCAAGGAGGGGAATTCTACCGCATGATAAATGTGAGAATGAAGGTTCGTTTATTGATAATATCTTAAAGCTGGCCTCTCGTAATTCTTAATTGATCATTACATATTCAGCCAATAGGTTAGCTTAAATACAATTTGTCTGTTCTTGATATTCAATCCATCAATGCCATAGTTGTCTGTATAGACTATGAATAGGTCAGACATGGGCTTATAGCGCCATTGAAAGCGAGAGAACATATTGTAGTTCTCAGCCTGTGAGTTGTACTGAACAGCAGTGGTCCAGAACATTTTGTTGGAGAAGCTGATTTCCGCATTCATCCTAATTAAGTGGAGGTCCTTTTCTCCAAAACCTTCAGCCAATTTCACTTTGTTGTAATCATAATTCACACCAAAAGTACCCCAAGGTTGTGCTCTAAAATTGAGTCCGGTAGAGAAGCCACTTCTTGTTCCATTGAAGAATTCCCCATGTCTCAATGAAAGCTCTGTACTTACCACTTTCCTTCGGTCTCCTGAGTAATCCATAAAGTAGTCTGCAAACTTGTAGTTGTCTACTGGCAAACTGTTTTCTCCAATCAAGCTAGTAGGTACAGGAAGATTAATTTCGTAGAAAAGTCTGTTCAGGCGTAACTCAGCTGTGTTTTTAAAGATAAAATCATAGCCAACTCCATGTCTTCTTTCGTTCAATGAACCATTAGTATTAAGCCAGCCCATATGCCAGGTTCTCAACCCATGTTGTGCCAGTTTTGAACTCTCTTTTTCAGGTATGAAGCGGTATAAAGCCCAAGGATTTATTCTGGTATATCCGGCCCTTGTTGTTACCTCTGTTTCTGCATTGTAGTTATAAAGCCTGGGGTTAAAGCCTAGTTCAGTTTCATAGTTTTCTCCCACCACATCGAACGTCCAGCCAATTCTCAAGTGTCTGTCTCTATAACCACCGTCAAAGCCATAATAATAGTTTTTATTAGGGTTGTTTTCATTAGTGGCGAGGTGATAGCGCAAAGTATTATTCCATGTGCCCGAAGGGTGTACATAGTTGAATTCCAGGCCGCCATTTCGGGAATAATCACCTTCCTGTCCGGCACGATTGATAAATATTCCCTTCACCACGGACCTACTAAATACTCTCTGGTGTGCCGCAAGCACCGAATAATTGTTGGCCTCAAGTTCATCCAGCTCACCTGTCTGTACATTCATAGCACCTACTCTTAGATTAGGGGTGAGGTTGCCTGTAAGTCGGGCACCGTACTTAATAGGTACTTGCTGGCCATCATTCAAGCCAATGGTTCTGGAGAAGAATGGTTGAATTTCCCATCCACCAAAGTTGGAGAATATGTCTCCATTTTCCAGAAAGAAGTTTCTGCGCTCTGGAAAGAAGATACTAAAGCGAGTGAGGTTGGTTACCTGCTGATCAACATCGGCATTGGAAAAATCCGGGTTGACTGTTAGGTCAAGATTCAGCGAGCTTGTTATGGCTATTTTGGCGTCAACTCCGGCATCAATCTCCTGCTTATAACCAGTTTGGCCTTGCTCATTTTCATAATCTCTTTGCGTGCTTCCTGCTACGTAAGGGATAAGCACCACTTTGCCCTCAGCCTTTTTGGGGGGAGTATCCCAAGCTAGCGTTCCCATGTAATTGATGTCAATTCCACCAAAGCTAATGGGAAATTGAGTCCAGGTGGTGTAGTGGTTGCGGGCCATATCTCCACGCACAAAGTTGATTCCCCATTCTGTTTGGCTGCTGTTATACCTTAATGTCTTAAAGGGGATGGCCATTTCAACCAGCCAATGGTCTTCGTACTCCCGCACTTCTGAGAACCACTTGTTGTCCCAGTTTTCATCGAAATCAGTTTGGCCATTACTGACATTCAAAAGGGCTTCTATTTGTGCTCCTCCGGCATTTACGCCAAAGAAGAAACCACTCTGCTTGTTATTAAAGGGATCTATTACCATGGTGAAATTGTCGCTGTTCCAGTGCCCCAGAACATTGTCTCTTTTCAATGACTGAACTACTCGACTTCCTTCATCATAGAGCTTGGCGAGTACATAAAAGTATTCATCGTCATAGCTGGTCCAAACTTCGGTAAGTGCTTCGGCTTCGCCCTGATCTTTGGGCCAGTGATTCATTAACTTTTCAATCTTGCTGGCTTGTAGCCAGGCATCTTCATTGGCAATACCATCTACAATGATTGGGCTGGTGGTTTTTGTAATTGGATATCTGTAATTCTGCCTGGTATCAGGACTCTGAGCAAGTACAGATAAGCATGTTGCCCATAAGGCCATGGTGACTAAGAGTTTCATTGTTTGAGTTGTTGACTTTTGATTCCCTTTACTGGTTTAAAAAGGCTTGGTTTCAGTGAGAAAGGCTTTTTAGACTAAAGCAATAGTTTTTCAGACCAATGCCAGATCAGGTTGATTTTTGCATTTAATCGATGCTCAACCGAAGTTGGTCGGAGAGGAAAGAGAGTTTGTCTAAGCTGGAGATTATTAGAAACTTATGGGCTAGTTTTATGGTCTTATTGCTGACGATATTATGGCAAAACCCAGATTTGAGAATTTACTCTTCAGAACGCCCAGAATAATCTGGCACCTGATCTTTTGGGCTGTTTATATTCTATTCTTCGGACTGGTATATGGCAGCTTTGAGGAGGAGTACGCCAAGCAAATTGGTGTGCAGGCTAGTCATGCTTTGGTGCAAATTCCGGCCGTTTACATTACGCTGTACATTTTAATGCCCAAGCTTCTGTTTAAGGAGAAGTTCACGGCTTTCTTTCTCTCTTTTGCAGGGGTAGTAATGGTGTTTTCAACCCTTTCCTGGTTTGAGTATCTGTTTATTCAGCAGCCACTTTTTTGGCCTGAAGACACCTATACATCTCCACTCATCAACGTTGGAAAAATACTGAAACACACCAATAATATCTATCCGGTCATTGCCGTGGCGGTGGTATTCAAATGGTTTAAGTATTGGTATCAAGAGCAGAAGAAGAATCAACAGTTGGTGGAAGATAAGCTGGAGGCTGAGCTGAAGTTCCTCAAGTCGCAAATTCACCCGCACTTCCTCTTTAATACGCTGAACAACCTTTATGCGCTTACCTTAAAACAAAGTAAGGATGCTCCCGAAGTGGTACTTAAGCTCTCCGAATTGCTCGATTACATGCTTTATGAATGTAACGCGAATAGAGTTCCACTATCGAGGGAAATCAGTTTGGTGAAGGATTATATTGAACTCGAGAAGATTCGCTATGGCGACAGACTCAATGTGAACATGAATGTGACCAATGAGAATGGCGATGAAAATGTGGCTCCCTTGCTTATTTTGCCATTTGTCGAAAATGCCTTTAAACATGGTGCCAGCGATGAATTGGAGGATTCATGGATATCGATTGACATTGCCTTAAAGCACAGAGGTCTAACCTTAAAGGTTGAAAACAGTAAAAGTAATCATACCGAATCTGAAGATCAGTTTTCTTATAAGGAAGGGATAGGCTTGAAAAACGTGAAAAGAAGGCTGGAAATTCTGTATCCGGAAGCACATGAATTGAATATTCACGAGTCTTCAGATTCATTTTTGGTAGTGTTGAAACTCAATTTTTAGCCTCTATGAATTTAAAGTGTCTGGTTGTAGACGATGAGCCATTGGCAAGGGAGGTAATTCTCTCACATATCTCCAAAATAGATGGCCTCGAACTTGTTGCGGAGTGCGACAATGCGCTCAAGGCCTTCGATATATTGAAGAAGGAGTCTGTCGACCTCATCTTTCTAGACATTCAAATGCCTAAGCTTACCGGTATTGAATTTTTGAAAGTACTCAATCCCAAGGCTCAGATTATATTCACCACTGCCTACAGAGAGTATGCTTTGGAAAGCTACGAACTGAACGTGGCTGATTACCTGCTGAAGCCTATCTCATTTCATAGGTTTTTAAAGGCTGTGAATAGGGTCTTGGATGTACAACATGAAGAAGCATCTATAACACAGGAACCTCAAGATAGCCTCAGGTCAGATGAGCCGCATATCTTCCTCAAGGCAGATAGAAAAATGGTGAAGGTTTACCTGAAGGACATTCTCTATATAGAAAGCTTGAAGGACTATGTAAGAATTAAGCTGCCTGGTAAGGAGGTGATCTCGCTTCAGAAGATAAGCTTCCTAGAAGAAAAGTTACCAGAAGACTGCTTCATTAGAATACACAGGTCCTTCATTGTTCCAATCAATAAAATAGAGGCTTTTTCTAACAGCGCTGTGGAAATCGGAGGGACTGAAATTCCAATCGGTAGAAATTACAAGGATGCAGTGTTGGAACAGCTTAATTCAAGCAAATCTATTCTCTAGAGTTTGGTAGCCTGTATGGTTTGTATACAACCTTCTCCCTGCTGAATCTGAAGTGTAAGTTGGTTGCCTTCAAGATTGAATGACGCGTCTTGACAGCTTCCATTGAAACAGATTCTCAGTTGGTTGCCATCTATGAAATAATAACCTTCTAAAGGATCGTTTTCATGAAGAACTGTTCCAATTACCTGATCTATGGTTCGGGTGTTTCTGGAGAGCTCGTAGCCTCTGTCATTGGTGAATTCCAGACTTATTGAGTTACAGATTTGATACTGGTCTTCTATATAGCAATCAAAGTCATGGAGAGAGCCCGGTTCGTTATTTGCAGGATCATCGCACCCAGACACTACCAAAGATGTGACTTCGTAAGTTCCCACAATGATATCGTCCGGATTAGATACATTGTATCCACAGGAAGGAATTCCAAGCACAAGGCCTACCATTAAGAATAGCTTCATGTGTTTCATATCTACTTTATTAAACTCCCAGAAGGTCAGGGAGTTCAGAAATTTTAGACATTTCAATATAAGGTAAGCCTTTTATTTCTGATTTGTCAACTACCTCATGTGCCCAGGTATCATGAAAGGGGATATGGATGGCCTTGGCACCTAGTTCAATAATAGGGAGTATGTCAGATTTAACGGAGTTGCCAACCATAAGAAACTCTCCGGTTTCAATGCCATTTCTTCTTAATACTTCTGCATATGTTTCTGGATTCTTCTCACTGACTATTTCCACTTTGTCGAAATAACGGATAAGGCCTGATCTGGCGATTTTGTTTTCCTGATCCCACAAATCACCTTTGGTGATGATCATGAGCTGAAAGTGATTTTCCAGAATGTCCAATACACCGGCAACATCTGGCAATACATTTACAGGGTGTTCCAGCATTTCCTTACCCAGTTGAATGATTTTCTCTATGTCCTTACCATGGATTTGGTAATCTGTAAGCTCCAAAGCCGATTCAACCATGGACAATGTGAACCCCTTAATACCATAACCGAAGAGCCTAAGGTTTCGCGATTCTACAGCATAAAGCTCCTTCTCCAGAGTTTCATTAATAGAGATGTATCGGCCGAGAATCTCTTCAAACTTTGTTCTGGTGTCAGTGAAAATAGGCTCATTCACCCATAAAGTATCATCAGCGTCAAAGGCTATGGTTTTTATATTTTCCATAGCCTAAAACTATCATAAAGTGGTCTAATTTGGGTTAATGATTCATTTTATTAATGAAGGAATTGACTTCCACCTCATCTAAATTGAAGATGGGCTCATTTTCCTGCATTAACTTCTTTACGATAAACTTTTCCAGAAAATTCATTTTGTCAATAAGCAATTCTCCACCGAAGTAGCCTAGTGCATCAGCATGATTTCTAAGATCTTCAGGAAAGGCGTTTTCGAATTCTTCTTGTGCTTTATCTTCCATCATATAGCACATGAATAGGCCAAGACGCTTATTCATTAGGTCGGGAGAAAAGTGATTACAGAATTTTTTAACAGATGACTGAATCTGTCCGTAGTGAATGGATCCTCCGATGATTACCTGATCGTATCCTTGCAGGTTTTCAGGAAAGGACTCATGACTAAGGTCGAGTAAGCGAACCGGGCCATGTTCAATTTCTAGATAGAGTAGGTGAGCTATCTTTTCAGCAGAACCATGGCGACTACAATAAGCGATTAATGTTTTCATGACTCAAGCTTTGAATAAAGTTAAGTTAGAAAAGGCTCAAAAGGGATGACAAAAGTCATGTAATCAAGCCCGGCCTATGGCACGAAAAATGTACAGCATTTCAGAGGCAATTTGCAGACTTCTCTCATCGTATTTTGCGGCCTCTAACTCGGTATCATCAAAAGCTTTTGGGTCTTCGTATCGTAACGGTATTCTGGCTTCCGTTCCAGGAATAAACGGGCAATTTTCATCGGCATCTGAACAAGTCATTACTGCTGCGAATCCGCTGGTCGGATTAGTTGGATCGTCATATACTTTTGAGAAACACTCAATTTGAGTATTCTCGTCTAGCTTGACCGAATATTTTGGGTTAGGGGAATTGGAATCTCCCTCAATTTCAAAGCCCAGTCTTCTACATGACGCAACTGCTCTTTCATTGAAGGCTGTTACTTCAACACCACCCGAATAGGCTTCTATGTCCATTCCGTTCATCCATGCTGCAGTTTTTGCCCAGATTTGAGACAACTGACTTCTTCTAGAGTTGTGTGTACAAATGAAATTCAGTCTAATTGATTGCTCCGAATCTATCTTCTTTTTGATGTATTCTATCAATTGATGTAATACAGGAAGCCTCGATTGATCGATAGGTAGCTCAGAGGCTTTTTTGATGGTATTTTGAAGGGTGGGAGTCATATTAACAACAACCACTATTTGGTTCACAACAAGACGATTGTGTCAAGGCACTCAGTCTTACTCTTGGTTTTTCA
>JABXIP010000188.1 GCA_013373005.1 Cytophagia bacterium
AAAAACACTTCAACCATTTAGATACGTCACCCTGAATTTATTTCAGGGTCTGTTGGTTAAGTAGATGCTGAAACAAGTTCAGCATGACGAATCAAATCAATCATTGAAGATTCTTAAACCATTAACCTGTCATATTTGTGCAGATTATTTGACATAGAAGATAGCCAGTTCTTGCATTCAATCAAAGCCCGAAAAGGCACTTAGGGTGAAAATCTGTCAGATTTTCACTGACAATCGTTTGAAACTCCGACACCAAACCTGACAATGCAGTGAAATGAAACTGCCAAAAGTTCATTATCAGTGTTTGGCACACAAACTGATATAGTGGGCTATGTAATTTGAATCAAACTCTTAAAACCAATAAGAAAAATGTCTAAAGTTAACATTACTCCATTAGCTGACAGAGTTCTGGTAGAACCAGCAGCTGCTGAAGAAAAAACTGCTTCAGGTCTCATCATTCCAGACACTGCAAAAGAGAAACCACAAAGAGGTATTATCGTTGCAGCTGGTAACGGTAAAAAAGATGAGCCATTGACAGTGAAAGCAGGTGACACTGTGTTGTATGGTAAGTATGCCGGTACTGAAATCACTGTAGAAGGAAAAGACTACCTCATTATGAAGGAGTCTGACATTTTCGCAATCATCAATTCTTAATCTTAATCTAGAAACTTAAAAATCTAATAAGACATGGCAAAAGATCTATTCTTTCGTAATGATGCCAGAGACCAACTAAAAAAAGGTGTTGACACTTTGGCTAACGCTGTGAAAGTAACCCTTGGTCCTAAAGGTAGAAACGTAATTATCGACAAAAAATTCGGTGCACCAACCGTAACTAAAGACGGTGTTTCTGTAGCAAAAGAGATTGAGCTTTCTGAGCCAATCGAAAACATGGGAGCACAACTTGTGAAAGAAGTTGCTTCTAAAACTGCTGACAGCGCTGGTGACGGTACTACTACTGCAACTGTTTTGGCTCAGGCTATCTTCGGTGCAGGTATTAAAAACGTAGCTGCTGGTGCTAACCCAATGGACTTGAAAAGAGGTATCGACAAAGCTGTTTCTGCAGTTGTTGCCGACCTTCATGCTCAATCTAAGCCTATTCAGAACTCTAACGAGATCAAGCAAGTAGGTACTATCTCTGCCAACAACGATGAGGAAATCGGTCAGATGATTGCTGACGCGATGGACAAAGTTGGTAAAGACGGTGTAATCACTGTTGAAGAAGCAAGAGGTACTGAAACTGAAGTGAAAACTGTAGAAGGTATGCAGTTCGACAGAGGTTACCTTTCTCCATACTTTGTGACTAACACAGAGAAAATGGAAGCTGAATTGGATAACCCATACATCTTGATCTATGACAAGAAAATCTCTTCAATGAAAGAATTGCTTCCAGTACTTGAGCCAGTAGCTCAGTCAGGTAAGCCATTGGTTATCATTGCTGAAGATGTAGACGGTGAAGCACTTGCTACTTTGGTAGTAAACAAAATCAGAGGTTCTCTGAAAATTGCTGCCGTTAAAGCTCCAGGTTTCGGTGACAGAAGAAAAGCTATGTTGGAAGACATCGCTGTGTTGACTGGTGGTACTGTAATTTCTGAAGAAAGAGGTTACAAATTAGAAAACGCTACTGTTGAGTACCTTGGTACTGCAGAGAAAATCAACATCGACAAAGACAATACTACTATTGTTAACGGTGCTGGTGAGGCTGCTCACATCGAAGCTAGAGTTAAGGAAATCCAAACTCAAATTGAAAACACTACTTCTGATTACGACAAAGAGAAATTGCAAGAGAGACTTGCTAAGCTTTCTGGCGGTGTAGCTATCCTTTACATTGGTGCTGCTACTGAAGTAGAAATGAAAGAGAAGAAAGACAGAGTAGACGATGCATTGCACGCTACTAGAGCTGCTGTACAAGAAGGTGTAGTTGCCGGTGGTGGTGTTGCCTTGATCAGAGCTGCTGCTTCTCTAGATAAAGTTGCTGTAGAGAATGAAGACCAGGCAACTGGTGTAAACATTATCAGACTAGCTGTTGAAGCTCCTTTGAGAACTATCGTAGCTAACGCTGGTGGTGAAGGTTCTGTAGTAGTAAACGAAGTGAAAAACGGTAAGGCTGACTACGGTTACAACGCAAGAGAGAACAAGTACGAAAACTTAATCTCTGCTGGTGTTATCGACCCTACTAAAGTAACTCGTTTGGCACTTGAGAACGCTGCTTCTATTGCTTCACTCCTATTGACTACTGAGTGCGTAGTAGCTGAGCAACCAGAAGAGCCAGGTGCAGCTCCAATGCCTCCAATGGGTGGTGGCATGGGCGGCATGATGTAAGTCGCTTAGCGAAGTATTGAGTAGCTAGTACATAGTAACTGGCTAAAAATTATAGATAAAAGCCTGTTCTCGATTGAGGGCAGGCTTTTTCATTTATGGTTTTTTGAACCGCAAAGGACGCGGAGAGCGCAAAGTATAGAAAAGCCAACTTCTCCCCTTTTAACTCTAAAATGTCTGAAATCTCTAACGTCAATGACAAAACATATTAATTTGAAAAACAAAATAATATATGTGAAATTAATTATTTAGTATATTAGAGGTATAGAATATAAATTAATAATAATGAACATACCATATCAGGATATCTACCATAGATATCAGCTTAGAGAATTATCTGATCCAGGTGTTTCCATCTCCAAAATTAAACAGCTATTCAAATTTATTGAGAGTGATTATGTTGAGTTTTTAGAACGATACTTCAAAAGTGAACTAGAGTCCAATGACTCCATAAACATTTCAGGTTCTGGATTACTGCTTAACCTAATTGTCAAACGAGAATCAAGATTCCCTAAATATGACCTTGATTGTGATTTGCAAGATATTCGATGCTTAGACATAGGACCTTCCAACAAACTGACCATCAAGTTTTCAAATATTCAACAGAGTGCTTTAAAGGATGTACTGGATGACGAAATAATTGCTGAAACCATACATTCAGCCAAAGCTGAGTTTCTAGAGGGATCTTTCAGAATTAAGAAGTACGCTGACTATTTGTACTCTAAAGGTTTAAATGAGATAGTCCTAGAAAACATTACAAAGCTCAGTCAAATTCAGTCCGACACCCAGAGGAAATACAGAATTATTCAAAATGAGAATGATCAATACCTATTGAGAGGAATTACTTCAGTGTCTGGTTATAAAAACTATAATATTCCTTTCTCAGTAGCCTTAACATTATTAGCACTACATAGAACGTATAAAAACTCTAGTGAAGTAATCTCAATCAGTGGCATCTATTTAGATGATTCAAATCTTGAAGTAACCTTTGAAAAGAGTGGACAGACCCCTCTTGGTTCAATAGGCATGGCAAAGCATCATATTATTTTGGCAAATGATGAAATTAGAAGACGTTCAATGAGCTTAAGTGGTATGACATCAATTGTTTACCAAAATGAGGGCCAACAAAGAGAAGTATATTTTCAAGCAAAAAAGGAAGTCAAATCAGGTATCTTATCAATATCACATGGTAGTAATCCAGAAAACTGGATTGAGTCACTTCCTATACTTTCGGAGCTCATAAAGACCAATGAAGAGAATCTACTAAATGATTTTAGACAATTGGATAAAGTAAAAGATGCAGACCAGTTAAGGTTTGCCTTACAAAACTCTTTTAAAAGGGCTTCGAAGGAAGAAATAAAGAAATACAAAGGTACAATCGAAACAATTCTTAAGAATCAAATTAATTCTATACATGCACTCTTGGAAATACTTAGTAAAATAAGCCTTCTAGCTCAGGAGGACTTGGAGGCAAGGGAGTACATGAGATATATATTCTACACCAAAGTAATCGAAAGGAAATAATCCATTAATCCTCGCTTTGTAGCAAAGACTTATATATCAACTTATCAAGCAATTAAAACCAACAACTAAACCTTTAGGATAAATAAAACTAAAAGAATAGTTTAGTATTTATGAAGAATCTCAAATCAGGCATAATTACTCTACTCCTACTCACCTCAGTTGTTCTTATCACTTCCCAGAAAGAGAATGAAGGCATTCTATTCAAGCTATCATTGAGCTATGACAACCTTAAACCAAGTGAGGTAGTTTCTAACTTTAGTCAGAAGCTAATCGAAAAGGGAATTCTAGAAACGGCTGATTTAGAAAACCCTTCTATTGTCTACGACAAATTGGAATCGGTCTATGCAGAACTGCAACCGTCAGATTTCGACATCGATCAAGTCATTGATAAGTCGCCTTTGACTAACCTGCTTAACACACAGAATATTCTCGAACTCAGTTTCAAGGAACAAACCGAACTAGCCCTGTTCACTTACTATCAGCTTGTTTCTGAGGCCTATCTAAATTTCACCTTTCACTTAGATGAGAAAAGACTAGTTCGATTCAATGATCAAGACCTACCTATTAACAGCTTCGAGTCAATCATTTTTGATGAAATTGAGAAAAGAAGCAAGCACAATGTCAGTATTGATAATGCCAGAATGATCATCAGTGCTGACGAATACACCGACTTTGAATTCGTTACTTTCGTTACCGGCAAATTCAGAGAAATGGGTATCCGCCAGGTGGTTTATAAGCGAAAAGGTTCCAATTAAACAGCTATCTTCTTTCTATTCTGAGCGATCCCGATAGTTATCGGGAGAAGAATCTGCCCAGCTTTATCGGTTTGGTATAAGGCTATTTAACTTGGCAGATCCCTCGCTCACTCGGGATAGAAAAGAATGTACTCAGCGCTCTCCGCGTTCTTTGCGGTTTAACTATCGGATTAATTTCCTAAATTTTGAAGATGAAAAAGCTCCTCTTAATCCTTACCTGTACACTCTTACCTGCTCTCGGCTTCGCCCAACTACCTGCTCACCTAGAAGGTAGAATGGAATACCCTGTTTTTGATTTTCACCCTTGGGTTGGAGTGGTAAAAACGAAAGCCAAAAAATTGGATTACGACAAAGACCTTAACTACAAAATAGCGATAGATATTACCGATGGTATTACTGATTCTACCCAAGTAATGGGCACATTGCTAGAAGTAGCCAGAACCTATAACCTTAACATTGCCAATGGGGTACCGAAAAGAAAGCTGGAGATGGCAGTTGTTCTCCATGGTGGTGCCATTCAAGGCCTTCTAAAGAATGAAGCTTATTTAAAGAAATTTGGAGTTCCCAACCCCAATATTCAGGCCATAGAGATTATGAAAAAGGCCGGTGTTGAATTCTACGTCTGTGCTCAAGTTTTGGCGTTTAGGCAAGTTCCTGAAGAAGACATAATCGATGAGGTTGAAATTACGCTTTCGGCAAAAACAGCCTTAATTACGCTTCAACAAATGGGCTACACTTATATGCGTATTACCAATAATTAGAATGTTCATTTAACTGAGCTTCAGGCAATCTTGGTAAAACTTGCTCATTTATGGCCTTGGAGGCTTTTTTTAAGCAAATATTCAAAGCCAATCCAGGCCTTCTGCGTAGGTTAATAATAGGATGAACTGGAGATACGAAGAGGCTAAACCTAAAAGGAATTTAAGTGAGTTGATAGAATGTTATTGGTGGGAGGACTATTGCAAGGAAAACCCCATAACAACGCACCATGTGGTGCCAGATAATTCTATTGAGCTTATTTTCACCAGATCACCTTTCTATAGGACAGCTCCCGATTTCAATAAGGAGTGGTGGATACAAAGCCATCTCTGTGGACTTAAAACTAAAAGTCAGTATTGTAATGTAAAGGAAAGCCCTATCATTTCGGTGCGCTTTAAGCCCAAGGGCTTATATCTTTTCACCAAACTCCCTCCCAAAACAACCATCGATAACTGTCTCGAACTGAGCAATTGTTTCGGAGAAGATATCTTGGATCTCGAAAAGCAGCTCTTTCAAACTGATTGCCAGGAGAAAAGAATTGAGCTACTCAATCAGTTCTTTGAAACACTATACCTGAAAAACGAGCACAAACGCGATTTCCTATTCGAGTCCATTGCTTTGGAAATAGAAAACCAAGTGGGTTCTGCCAGTATTGATGAGTTGAGTGAGAAATTTGGTGTCTCTACCAAAACCATCCAAAGAAGGTTTCTAGAGCATATGGGTATTACTCCTAAAAAATATAGTCGCCTTATTAGGATCATTCATTGCCTAAGACAGAGCACAGGTAATAGGCAACTGACTCGTTTGGCTCATGAATCTGAGTATTACGATCAGTCTCACTTTGTAAAAGATATCAAGTCAATTATACATTGTACTCCCTCCCATTTTTCAAAATCAGACAAAGGCATACAAACACCCACTTTTTAAATCACTCAAGTCTGTTTTTTACAATTTTTTAATTCCCGAATAGACATTCTTTGCATAAAGGTCAAAAACAATGCAAAGGTTGAAGGTTGTAATAAATGCTATTGGTGTACTGTGCTCTATTCATTCTGTCTTTGCCTGGCAGTCTGGGCCTTTGCCAGACACCTTGATTGAAAGGCCCGTAATATTCTACCCCGAAGAGGTTTCGGATGATATCGATAAGTTCAACACAAGCTTCAGTGCGGATGGTAAAACCATATACTTTACTGCGACTCATCAAAAGCTGGGAATTACCGGAATCGCCTATCAACAATTCTCAAATGGACATTTTCAACCTGCCCAGTTTGTACCATTCGTTTCGCCAGATACTCCGATAGCCGATGTTCAAATCTCCCCTGATGGGCAAACCATGCTCTACTCTACTTTCAAAGATTATCCTCAAAAACCGGAAGGTTTCAATTTCAATATCTGGAAATCAGAGCTAGAAAATGGAGAATGGCAGGCTCCTACCCCACTTGGGACACCAATAGCCTCGAAAGGAAATGAATTCTATCCGGTAATGACTTCTAATGGCAACCTATACTTCAACTCCGACAAAACCGGAAATTCGGATCTCTATTACAGTCGTTTAGTGAATGGTGAATATCAGGAACCTGTTGCTTTGCCGTCCAATATCAATACCGACCGCAAAGAAGCTGATGCCTTTATCTCTACCGATGAATCTATTCTGATTTTTGTAAGAGTAGATGAACCCGATGGATTGGGGAATAGTGACTTATACATCTCATTCAACAAAGGTGAAAACCAATGGTCAAACCCAGTGAACATGGGATCCGAGGTTAACAGCACCGGCATTGATGGCAGCCCATACATCACTCCAGACAATAAATATCTCATTTTCACCACCAGCCGAATGAAGGAAGGATTTAAGGAACAGGCCATGAAAAGCTTTGCAGACTTTGAAACGACTATTCACTCAAGCAATAACGGATCGCTCAACTTCTACATCGTCAGTCTTGACCTTGAAAAATATCGAAATCGAGAATAACCTAAAACTCAATAAATCAGGTTCGGCTCTACCTCAAAAGCGCCAATAAATCAAAGTAAAAACTCAAACCAATTAAAAATGAAAAGAATGATTTTCGCAGCTATACTGACTATAGCAATGGTCCATCAAAGTTTAGCGCAATTCCATACATTGAAGATTCCTCAACCGAGTAATCATGTACAAGAAACACAAACACTAGGTGTCACAGACATCACCATAGACTACCATAGCCCTTCAGTAAGACAGCGTGATGTCTGGAACAACACTGACATCATCCCTCAAAATGCCGAACCTATAGCTTGGAGAGCAGGTGCCAACATGGCCACCACCATCCAATTTTCTACAGATGTGACTATTGAAGGCCAGCCTTTGGCTGCAGGTAAGTACGGTTTCCATGTTATACCGAGAGGTGAAAAATACGAGCTAGTGTTTGCTCATAATGCCGAACAATGGGGAAGCTATTATCTGGATCTTGAGAATGATGTAACTCTAACTGTAGAGGTTGAGGCAGAAGAAGCTCCCTTTTCAGAAAAGCTCGACTATGAGTTTATTAACTGGACTGCCTCAGAAGTAACCATTGCATTGGAGTGGGCTGATAGGCGCATCCCTTTCAGAGTGGCAGTAGACCTGAACAACACAGTGGTAGAAAGTTTTCGCTACGAACTTAGAGGAATCAATACCTACCGTTGGCAGGCCTGGAACGATGCTGCCCAATGGTGTCTTCAGCATAACACCAACTTGGAAGAGGCTTTGGAATGGGCCAACAGATCGATCAATGGAGGTTTCAATGGATTTGCTGCCAATAAAAACGCTGAGAATCTAAGGACTAAGGCTCAGCTTGAGAGAAGCTTGGGTAAAATGGCTGAGCTTGAGGCAACACTAATAGATGCCGTGTCCTATATTCAGAATCCTAATGATGCCAACTTCTTCAGCATCTATTTGCTAGGCATTAAGAAAACAGATATGGCTATGGATCTTCTCGAAAAGTCTTTGGAAGCTAACCCAGACGCATGGTTTCTTATGCTCAATCAGGCAGTAGGTTACTATTTGCAAGGGAAAAACAAAAAGGCCATCAGCCAACTATCGAAAGTAAAAGAATTAGCCCCTGAGAACTTCAATGAAACCTTGAATGGGATTCAGGTTCGCATGCAGGAAGGCACCTATTCCATTCCCGGATTCTAATTAAAGAAATCTATAATACAGGTTTGGTTAGCATACCTTTTTGAGTTTTAGTGCCTGTATTTATGGATAAATATGGCCATTGAGCGATAGGCCATATCTTGCAGGTGTAGAGTTTTCTACACCTGCTTCATATTTATGTACAGAGCATAATGTTATATATTGGAGGTGAATCGTTCATCTTTTGTATTTTCATACACCAATGAAAACTAAGCTTATTGAACACATGAGGCAGTTGGTTGCTTTGAGCGGTGAGGATGCCCAAACCGTATCAGATGCATTCAAGGAAAAACAGCTTCAGAAGAAGGAATTCCTTTTAAAAAAAGGAGACCCCTCACATCATATGCGATTCATTACCGCTGGCTGCCTCAAGGTTTTTAGTTTAGACAACGATGGCAATGAACGAATTCTTCAGTTTGGGATTGACGGCTGGTGGGTAAATGATCTTTACGGTTACCTTACAGAACAACCCTCCGTATATTTCATACAAGCCATTACAGACAGTACCGTTTTGCAAATCCATCGCGATACACTTAATGCCCTTTATGATGAAATTCCTGCCTTGGATAGGTTTTGGCGAATCAAAATACAGAATGCCTACATAGCACTTCAGGAGCGTACAATAAACATGATGAGTGAATCTGCTGAAGAGCGCTATTCGCGTTTCATCACTCAATACAGGACTATGGAACAGAGCATTCCCCAATATATGATTGCCTCTTACCTGGGAGTTACTCCAGAACATTTAAGTGTTATCAGGAAGAAAATTAGCTCATCCGAGCTTTCTTAAGATACCTTAATTTTTCGGCTACTTGAGTTGCTGAAGTTTGTACCCATCAAACTTTAGTACCAATGAAAAAACAAGTTTACATTTTAGTCATCTTGCTTCTGACATTAAAAATTAATGCACAAGAGGTAGTTGGCGTTAGTCCCTGGGGACCGAATGATGAAATCGGAACCCTAAATATGATGACTGAAGCATCAAAGCTTCAGGTGCTTTCCCGAATCTCTGGAGGAAGGTCTTACGACTTAAGTGTGGAATACTATGTAGGAATGCCCAGCTTTGATGCTTTGGGTGATCCTGGTTATCAATATTGGCTTACTCATACCCCAAGAGGAACAATAGTAGATAACCCTAACGGCCTCGGTCAGGCCATGAACGAAAAGGTGAGCTATACCGGAGACGCCATTTCCATGTACACCCATATGGGTACTCACATAGATGCGCTGAATCACTTTGGATTGAATGGTCAGATCTGGAATGGATTCACACCCGAGAAATACCTTGGTGATAAAGGCTGGAAGAAAACAGGAGCAGAAACTATTCCTGAGATTATTGCCAGAGGGGTGCTCATCGATATCATGGAGTCCAAAGGTGGAAAACTCAAAAACAACTACAGAATCACCGCAGCGGATCTTAAAGAGGCACTAAGAAAACAAAAGGTATCACTTCAACCGGGAGATGTTGTTCTCATAAGAACTGGTCAGGCTCAGCTATACAGCAATGCATCGGCCTATTTGGATAATTATCCGGGAATAAGCCTGGATGCTGTTAAGTGGCTGGTAGAAGATCAGCAAATCATGTTGCTCGGTGCAGATAATCTGAGTTTTGAAGCCTTCCCACCAGAGAGAAAGGACAACTGGGTACCCGTGCATACTTATCTGCTTGCAGAGAAAGGAATGATGTTCATAGAACAAATGAACCTTGAGTCTCTTTCAGCGGAAAAGGTGTATGAATTTGCCTTTATAGCAGCTTCACTCAAACTGAGAGGTGCCAGTGCTGGACCCATGAGGCCTATCGCATTACCAATACGATAAGCAACTACAAATCGATGCTTCTTAACTAAAGTCAATGCGCAAGCTTTCCAGACCCAAATATTTTGAAGCATGATTAAACGATTAAAGTCAAAAACATGAAAACAGCAACCCAAACAATCAAAACGACTGGCATTTTCTACTTGCTCATAATCATTTGTGCAGGTTTCAGCCAAGGAGGAATAAGAGAAGTACTCATAGACTTTTCTAATCCTATTGTGAGCATTGAGAACATTAAGAACTCAATAATGCTCTTTCGATCCAGCATAATTCTGGATTTGGTAGCCTTTGCGATGGATGTGGTAGTATCTCTTCTACTCTATCGTATTTTCAAAGAGGTAAATTCTGGGATCAGCAAAATATCTACGGTCTTTAGAATTATTGCCCATCCTGGAATAGGCACCCTTAATCTGCTCAACCAAGTAATGGCAGGACTATTGATCAGTAGAGGGTCTGAAGACCTGAGTCTGATCACTACTCTGCTTGAGGCACACAAGGTAGGCTATATAATCGCTGGAGTTGCTTTCGGTATTCATCTAATCTTATTAGGCTACCTGATCTGGAAATCGACCGACTTTAAGAAGGTATTTGGATTGCTTATGGTTATTGCCGGAGTTACCTATCTGATAGAATGTTTTGGTTTCATACTTCATCCTGAATATCATCAGATACTCTCTTTGATAGTAGGAGTTGGTGCGGCTGTGGGAGAATTGAGCTTCACAATTTATATGCTAGTGAAAAATGGTAGACGCACGACTGAATATAAGATATCAGCTTATGCATAACTATACTTTAACAGGTCTGGCTCTTTTGGGAGGGATCCTTCTTGCCGTACAAGGAGGTTTCAACTCTCAACTGAGCACCGCTTTAAAAAGCCCAATTCAGGCATCCCTCGTAAGTTTTTTGGTCAGCACATTTCTGGCAGCCTTAACCATTCTAATCAGCTCCAGAAAAATCCCATCAGCCGATCTTATCCACTCAATTCCGACTCATTTGTGGTTTTCCGGTGCCCTCTTCAGCTTTATTGGTATTTGTCTATACTACTATACTATACCCAAATTGGGCATCAGCACCATGATTTCTCTGGGATTAACCGGGCAATTAATCATTTCAATTGTTGCCGGGCATTTGGGTTGGTTTGGACTGCCATTAGAACCGGTCACCATTAAACGAATACTGGGTGCTGTTGCCATGATCATCGGTATCGTTCTCATCAATCATCAGAAGTAAAATGAATCCTATTCAAGAAAATATAAATAACCTGACCAGTCTCTGGGAACTAACTGCAGAAAGGTGTGGTATTTTTCAGCAATATCCCGGCTATTCTATCAGTTGGATACCAGGATCAGATTGGCCCAATAGACTTTGGTTTACTCAAGAGGTGAATCAAAAGCAAATGAGTTTAGCCATTGAACAAGCCAAAATTCACAACCTTGGCATCTCGATCTGGGATGGAATAGATATTCCACATTTCAGACTTGAAGAAGCTGGATTAGACCTCAAAAGCGAGTTAACAGGCATGTCTCTTAACCTTAAAGACCTAAGTTTCCCCAAGAAGGAGCTGGAGATAATTAGAGTTAATGAGACCTTAGAAGCAGGTGAATGGTCAAGCCTATTTCAGGAGGCCTTTGGTTATAGAATTGACAGCTATACCATCCTCCACACCACCAAAGAGGTCAATTACTTCATCGCCAGATACCATCAGGAGCCAGTTGGTACAGCTGTATTGTATCAGAATAATAGTAAAATCGCGGGAATACATTCCATGGGAATTATTCCCTCCATGAGAAGAAAAGGATTTGCAGAGGAGTTATTACTCTCTGTCTTACAAATGGCTCATTCCTCCGGTGCTCAATTGGCTACCCTTCAGGCTTCTGCCTTGGGCAAAGGGCTCTACCTGAAAACAGGCTTCCAAGAGCAATTCTCATTCAAAACTTACATTAATAAAACTCAAGACAACAATGAATCTAATCGACAACTTAAAATGGAGATACGCCACTAAGGTTTTCGACCCTAACAAACAAGTATCTGAAGAAGATCTGGAAAAACTGAAAGAGGCAGTAAGACTATCTGTTTCTTCTTATGGACTTCAGTTGTATCAAGTACTGATTATCGAAAACCCGGAGGTTCGGCAGACTCTAAAGAAAGTAAGCTGGGATCAGTCACAAATAACAGACGCTTCTCACCTTTTCGTTTTTTGCAACTTCACCAGAAATTATAAGAGAGGTGTAGACGACTATATCAAGTTGATTTCAAAGACTCAGGAAATAGATAGCTCAAAAGTAATGCCCTATGGAGAAACCATTAAAACTCAACTCGACTCTCAGAGCACTGAACAAAAATTAGTCTGGGCCGAAAAACAAACCTATCTGGCCTTAGCCAATTTGCTTACAGCCTGCGCTGAACTTAAGATTGATGCCTGTCCAATGGAAGGTTTCGATAGTAATGAATACAATCGGATTCTGGGTTTAACAGAGCAAGGTTTGAATGCAGCTATTATAGCTCCTGTGGGTTACAGATCAGAAAAAGATCAAACTCAATTCAGGAAAAAAGTCAGAAAGAGTAGCCAGGCTCTATTTCAAACGATATAAAATCCGGTATCCAGCTCAAATTAACTTAATACAACGAATGCCGTTTATCAATGGCATCATTTTGAAATTCAAAAACAGAAACAACATGATTAAGAGATTCAAAATATTAGGAGTCATCATTTTATTGGGCTTAGGTCTACATTTTTCAGCTAGCGCTCAGAACACAGTGATGAGTCATGCCGATTCGTTAAACCATACTTTAGATGTTTATTATGAATTAAACAGAGTCATCTTTCAGGCAGACTCAAAGCCCGATGATATTGATAGTCTCTTCTCTTACTTTACTGATGACTTCACCTATGTACATCCAAAATATGGAGGAGTATATACGCGGGAAGACCTTTATAATGGCTATTTGAATAATCAGGAAAAAGGTGATTATGATGGCAGTGTAGCAGGCTATCAAATTACCAACAAAATTGTAGGACTAAATGCTATTACGGTAAGTAGACATTATCTCAGAAAGGAGGACAATAGAATTATTGAAGGAGAAAATCAGATGACCCTATTTGAATTTCGACAGGGTAAAATCTCTAGAATTTATGAGTATTGGTAGTGAGGTGCACAATTTAAAATTGGCTATAAATCTCAATGATATTATTTCCCTTCTAAGGGACGAACTGGAAATACAAGAGCATTTTAAAATGTCCAAACAAAAAAGGGATAAGCATTCGCCTATCCCTTTCGTACTTTATTTACAATTAATCTTATCCCAAGTTCAACGAAAGATCGTTGCTGGCAAATGGCTGATGATACAACCTGGTTCCAGTAGCCTTGTATAAAGCACTGGCCAAAGCACCAATTGCTGGTGGCAAGCCAGGCTCGCCCAAACCGGTTGGAGATATCTCATTCTCCACAAAGTGCACTTCAATTTCCCTTGGTGCCTGATTATTTCTAATCAGTTTATAAGTATCGAAGTTGCTTTGAACTGGTGAACCATTGTCAAATGTCAATTGGCTATAAAGTGCGTGACCTATACCATCTACAACGCCACCTTGAATGATGTTTTCAGCGCCTTCTCTATTAATGAGGATTCCGCAATCTACAGCACACCATACCTTTTTCACTTTAGGTTGGTTTTTCTCCATGACAACGTCCATCACCTGAGCCACATAAGAATTATGGCAGAAATAAGCCGCAACACCACGATAAACCCCAGGAGTTTCAGTACCCCAATTGGCCTTTTCTTTTACCAGCTTAAGTACTCCGGCATACCGGTCGGCATTATACTCGTATTTATCACCAACCGGGCTATTCTTAGCTTTATCGAACAATTCCAATCTAAACTCAATCGGATCCTTACCCGCAGCTTCTGCCACTTCATCTAAGAAGCTTTGCTCAGCTCCCGCAGTAAAGTGTGACCTTGGTGCTCTCCATGCTCCGGTAGAAATATTCGTGCTCGACATCACCGATTCGGCAGTGTAATTCTCAACAGTTCCGGCAGGGAACCTGTTCGGGAATATTGGGCCTTCAGGCAAACCAACACCTCTGGCTGAGAAGGCAATCAAATTATTGTCCTTATCCAGTCCAGCTTTATAAACCGATCGGTAGGTTGGTCTGTAAGTTCCTTGCGTCATATCATCCTCTCTGGAATAGATCAGCTTGATTGGAACACCCGCTTTCTTAGAGATAGCTGCCGCTTCAATACCAGCATGATTGTAAAGTCTTCTTCCGAAGCCCCCACCAATTCTGGTCATATCAACGGTTACATTGTCGGCAGAAATTCCCAAAAGCTGAACCACAGAGTCTTTCAATGCCTGAGGAGTTTGGGTTGGACCAATCAACTCTGCAGAAGTATCGGTTACATTGGCGAAGAAGTTCTGTGGCTCTAGCGTATTGTGAGCCATAAATGGTGAAGTATAAGTTCTCTCAATCACCTTTGCTGCCTTAGCAAAAGCCGCATCGGCATTACCATCTTTACGACTGGCCCCTACTCTTCCCTTTTCCAGATCAGCGATCAAACGCTTCTCATGCATTTCTGAGTTTTCAGGTTCACTTACTTTCTCCCAATTTACTTTCAAGGCCTTTTTAGCCTGCATCAACTGCCATGTAGACTCACCTACAATAGTCACCAGTTTATTGAAAGCATTAACATCCGACCATTGCGGCTGCTTTAAAGTAGTATCTACAATAAAGGCATCAGTAATGCCAGGCATCGCTTTTATCTCATCTACGTTGAAGTCTATCGGCTGCATACCGAATGCCGGTGGATGCTGAATCATAGCCAGTTTCATTCCTTCACGCTTGAAGTCCAAACCAAAGAGTGGCTTTCCGGTAACAATCTTAGGTCCTTCAACATTCTTCTTAGCAGTACCGATGATTTTATAATCCTTCGGATCCTTCATCTCCAGCTCATCTGGCACTTCTATACCAACTGCTTTGGCAGCGATTTCTCCATAACCGATGGTTCTACCACCCATTACTTCGGAGATTACACCATCGCTTGTTTTTAGGTTCGAGATATCAACGCCCCATTCTTTAGCCGCAGCCTCCATTAGCATTCGCCTTCCGGCTGCTCCTGCCATTCTCAAGGCATTCCAAGCCATCATAATAGACAGGCTACCTCCGGCAAACTGTGGGTTTTTAAAAGCGTCTGCATCCAGAGTACCCTGTTCAACCACAACATGCTCCCAAGGCACATCTAGCTCCTCTGCCACAATCATTGGCATTGAGGTCATTACATTTTGGCCTATTTCAGGATTTGGAGAATAAATGGTTACCATTCCGGTATCACCAATTTTCAAGTAGCCATTAATTTCAAACCACTCATTAGGGTAAGCTACTGTTTCAGAATCTTTAGAGAGTGCAGAACAACTTGTCAACCAGTTGAATCCTATAAGCATTCCTCCTCCTGCCGCAGCTGAGGTTTTCAGAAATGATCTTCTTCCTACTTTCGTTTTAATTATTGTCATGAGATTCTATGGTTTAGAGTTGAGAAGCAGCTTTGATTGCCTTTCTAATTCGTACGTAAGTACCACAACGGCATATATTTCCGCTCATAGCGGCATCAATATCTTCATCTGTTGGATTCGGATTGCTGTTGAGCAATGCGGCAGCACTCATCATTTGCCCTGCCTGACAATAGCCACACTGAGGCACATCTATATCTAACCAAGCCTTTTGAACGGGGTGATCTCCTTTTTCAGAAAGTCCCTCAATAGTGGTGATTTTTTGCGAAGCAACGGCTGATACCGGTAATGAGCAGGCTCGAACTGCGTTGCCATTCAAGTGAACCGTACAGGCTCCACATTGAGCTATACCGCAACCGTATTTGGTTCCCACCATATCCAGGTGATCTCTAAGTACCCACAAGAGTGGAGTACTCGGGTCGACATCCACCTGTTTGTCTTTCCCATTAATGTTTAAAGTAAAGTTTGCCATATCGTTTGAAGTCTAATGCGAGTTGAACAGTTTAAGTTAGGAATAATTGAGGATTTAAGGTAGTGCTATGCTGTCATAGATTGATTAAAACAGTTTAAACAAGTTCCTTACCCTTATCTCAATGCCTTGCATTGAATTAACAAAATTCTAAATAATGATGTCGGCACTTTCTCTAAATCGCAATGCCTGCCCTCCAAACAACCAATGAACCCCGACAGATATACTGATTATCAACTTGATCAAGTAAAATGTTTTCAGGAAATTCAGTGCTCAATCGTTTCTTGTGGATACGCAGATCATTTTTGAAGCCTTTAGTAAAATCTACCCAATTACCTCTGAAGCCTGGCAGGACTTTGAACCTTTGGTATCACCACTTTCAGTATCAAGAAATGAGTTTTTAGTATTGGAAGGCGACCTTGTTGAAAATGCTTATTTACTGGTCGATGGTATTGTGAGAGTTTATTATAGCCAGGATGGAAATGAGTATAATAAGACCTTTTTTATTCCAGGTATGTTTCCAACCGCGCTCACTGCCCTAATTTCCAGAGCGCCTTCTGCCCTGTCTTTTCAAGCATTAACACCTTGCAAACTGCTTCAATTCTCATTTCGGAAAATGCAAGATCTCTATCCAAAACACAGATGCTTTGAGTCATTGATGTTGAAAATCATAGAGCAACAATGGATTAAGAAAGAGCGGCACGACATTAGAATGGTTACTAACGATGCTACTACCAACTATCTCATCTTTCGAGAAGAATTTCCGGGTTTGGAAAACCTAATACCTCAATATCACATTGCATCTTACCTTGGCATCACTCCTATTCAGTTGAGCAGAATACGCTCTCAGATGGCTCATTCCAGCTAATTTCATTCCTTAACCTATGTTAATGCACAGGTTTTGAGTTCGCTGCAGTTTTGCGATGAAC
>JABXIP010000511.1 GCA_013373005.1 Cytophagia bacterium
ATCTGACCTTTACCTCTTGAACGGCCAATAGCATCAATCTCATCAATAAAGACAATACAAGGCGCTTTTTCTTTGGCATGTTTAAAAAACTCTCTTACTCTAGCAGCACCCACACCAACGAACATTTCCACAAAGTCGGAACCTGAAAGTGAGAAGAATGGAACTGCTGCTTCACCGGCTACGGCTTTCGCTAATAAGGTTTTACCAGTACCAGGAGGGCCTACTAGAAGAGCACCCTTAGGTATTTTACCACCTAGCTTGGTGAACTTAGAAGGGTTCTTTAAGAACTCAACAATTTCTGCTACTTCTTCTTTGGCCTCATCAAGACCGGCAACATTATCGAAGGTGATTTTTACTTTATTTTCTGTGTCGAATAAGGCAGCACGAGACTTTCCAATATTGAAAATTTGACCACCAGGACCTGAGTTACCCGTCATTCTTCTCATCATTAACCAGAAGAATAGGATGATCAAAATCAGGAAGCCCCATGTACTCAAGAATTCAATCACAGTTGTTCTATTGTCAAATTCTATAGAAACCTGCTGATTGCTTGGTATTTCGTTAGAGGCTACAAAGTCTTGATAATATCCTCTAAAATCCTCTGCTGAGAAAAATTGCTTTTCTATTTTATAATGTGGTCCAGCTCCAAAACCAAGAAAGTTCTGGTTTTCCAGTTCTGTCTTGTATTTGGCGTTTTGAAGTGCCTCGGACTTAAGGGTTATTTCGACAATATTCTGATTCTCTATGTACAGGATTTTGGCAACATCATTACTCTTAACCATGTTTTCGAACCTGGCTTTGGTAATGGCAATTCCTCCTCCGGAATTAGTAAAGAACGAGATGGCAAAAAACAGGATGATCAGGGAAATGAAAATCCAAATCTGATTGTTTGGTCTTTTGCCTCCCCCTGGTGCTGGCTTGCCCAGTATGTTCTTCTTTCTTGGACTATCTGGCATTATTTAATTATTTGAGTCTTTAAAATCTAATTTATAACGCTTTGCCGTAATAAAGGTTAGTTAAGCGTTTTCTGTTACTGAAGTAATTACGGCATCTCCCCAAAGATCTTCCAAGCCATAGTATTGTCGCTTGTCTTTTCTGAAAATGTGGGCTACTACATTCACGTAATCAATAAGAATCCATTCGCGGTTGGTGAAGCCTTCTTTTCGCCAGGCTCTTTCATTATTTTTTTCAACCTCTTCTTCAACAGACTTTGCTATTGCTTCAATTTGGGTATCTGAGTTACCGGAACAAATGACGAAAAAGTCGCTTATAGAACCTTTTACGTTGCGGAGATCCATAACGACAATGTCTTCTGCCTTTTTCTCCTCCATTCCCTTAACCACTACATTGCTCAGTTCTTCCGAATTCATTAATGAGTTTAGTGAAGTATTTTTGATTTCTTTGCGCATAAAACTACGAAAACTGTTGTACAAAATTCCTGCTAAGACCTTATTTATGGGCAAAGTGGTAGAATATATGCCATCCTGTCATTCAACTAATGACAGCGCAAGAGAATTATTGCTCAGGCCTGACACTGCAGAGGGTGTAGTTGTGATCACAGATCATCAAACCGCGGGTAGAGGGCAGAGGGGAAATACATGGTTTAGTGCCGAAGGAGAAAACCTGACAATGTCAATAATTCTGAAGCCCGTATTCCTTCAGGTTTCAAATCAGTTCTACCTCAATATGATTAGCTCATTGGCAGTTAAAAGGGTTTTGATAGATATGGCTCCAGACTCTATTTCTCAAGTTAAATGGCCGAATGATGTTTTGCTTAATTCCAAAAAGGTCTGTGGTATACTAATAGAAAACACCATTAAAAGGAGCCATTTAGAGAATAGTATAGTTGGCGTTGGTTTAAATGTAAATCAACAATCTTTTGGTTTGGAGCAGGCTACATCACTTTATAGAACAACAGGCAGCTCTTACCAACTTCAAACGGTGTTTGAAAGCCTGCTGGGAAACTTTGAAGCACTGTATCTTAAGTTAAAATCAGGAAGGCATAAGGAGTTGAAGGAAGAATACCTTCAGAGCTTAATTGGGTATAATCAATGGAGACAGTATAGGGCTGAATATCAATTTGAGGGAGAAATTATAGATGTACTTGATTCAGGCAGGCTCAAGGTTAGAACAAGCCAGGGAGATAAACTCTTTGATTTTAAGGAGATAGAATTCATTTGGAATTAGTACAATAAATTGATCGGCAAATCTTAAGGTGCTAAATTTGCGCCACGAAAAAATAACATCGATGCAAGAAACAGGCGTAAAATTCAAAGTAAAGGATATTAACCTCGCAGAGTGGGGTAGAAAAGAAATTCAATTGGCAGAGGCTGAGATGCCAGGTCTGATGTCATTAAGAGAAGAATATGGTGCAAGCAAGCCCTTGAAAGGAGCAAGAATTGCAGGTTGTCTTCACATGACTATTCAAACTGCTGTTCTTATTGAAACTTTAGTTGAATTGGGAGCCGAGGTTACATGGTCTTCATGTAATATTTTCTCTACTCAGGATCATGCTGCTGCTGCCATTGCTAAAGCTGGTATTCCTGTTTTCGCATGGAAGGGGATGAACGAGGAGGAGTTTGATTGGTGTATTGAACAAACTCTATTCGCATTCGAAGGTGACCAGCCTTTGAACATGATCCTTGACGATGGTGGTGACTTGACGAATATGGTACTTGATAGATTCCCTGAGTTGGTTCCTGCTATCAAAGGTCTTTCAGAAGAAACTACCACAGGTGTTCACAGATTGTATGAGCGCATGAAGAAGGGTACTCTTCCAATGCCGGCCATCAATGTGAACGACTCAGTTACCAAATCTAAGTTCGATAATAAATATGGCTGCAAAGAATCATTGGTAGACGCCATCAGAAGAGCAACTGATGTAATGCTTGCTGGTAAAGTAGCTGTTGTGGCTGGTTATGGTGATGTAGGAAAAGGTTCTGCTGCTTCCCTAAGAGGTGCTGGAGTTAGGGTAATTGTTACCGAGATTGACCCAATTTGCGCGTTACAAGCTGCTATGGACGGCTATGAAGTGAAGAAAATGGTTGATGCCGTTAAAAGAGCAGACATTGTTGTCACAGCAACTGGTAACAAAGACATCATCACTGGAGAACATTTCCAGTTGATGCGAGATAAAACCATCGTTTGTAACATTGGTCACTTCGATAATGAAATCGATATGGCTTGGTTGAACAAAAACCATGGTGCTTCAAAAGTTGAGATTAAACCTCAGGTTGATCTTTATAATGTCAATGGTAATGACATCATCGTTTTGGCTGAAGGTCGTTTGGTGAACCTTGGTTGTGCCACTGGCCATCCATCATTCGTAATGTCTAACTCGTTTACTAACCAAACCTTGGCACAGCTTGAGCTTTGGACTAACACAGATGCTTACGAAAATGCAGTCTACACATTGCCTAAGCATTTGGATGAGAAGGTTGCATCACTTCACCTTGAGAAAATCGGTGTCGAGCTAGATACTCTTTCTGAAGATCAGGCAGAATATATAGGCGTTACTGTCGATGGGCCTTATAAGCCAGAGCATTATAGATATTAATATTATTCAATATAGATTGAAAGGCTTCCTGAATGGGGAGCCTTTTTTATTGGTCAATGAATTCAAAAGCGAAATTATTACAATAGGATTTTTTGTTTTGGATCTCTCTATTGCTGTCAATTGTCTGATCTCTTTCGGGGTCGAATTTTTCCAAAGGCATAAGTTTTCCATTCTTGAAGAAGCATCCTTGATAACCGATTTTGGATAGATAGTTGAAGATATCAAATACCGTCTGGTTATTGAGATGACGGTTCTCGCACTCAAACAGGAGTTTTGGCTTGTCTTTTCTCAGGAGATCTTCGGCACCCTTGAAAACTTTTAGTTCGTGTCCTTCTACATCTATTTTAATGAAGGAGATTGGGGTTTCTCTATTAGCCAACAACTCATCAATCTTAAAAACGGGGACTGGAATAGTATGTCCTTGCGTATTATCTCTCTTTTCAAAAGTTGCTCCGGGAGAGGTTAAACCTTCAGCTTTTGGCACGAAAAGCTCAAGTGAACCAGCTTTTGAAGAAACACCAGCGTGATATAGATCTACGTTTGAATAACCAAATGACTTAATGCCTGTGGCTAGATATCTATAGAGAATAGGTTGTGGTTCAAAGGCAACCACCTTGCCTATTGAGCCGACAGCTTTTCGAATCCAGTGAAGATATCCCCCTTTATGAGCGCCAATATCTAGTACAAAATCTCCCTGTTTTATGCTTTTGAGCAAATAGGAGAGTTCGGGCTTGTCTTCAATAAATCTGTATTTGTATGCGCGATAGAGGAATTCTGGCTTGGAAAATTTTTTTGACATTAAGTTCAAGGTCGATAGACGAGGCTAAAAATAGCAAATTTGGAATAGTCTCCATTTTCTGCCTCAATACATGCCATAATGAACTTGGCAAATTGAGACTCGCTTGGGAAGTCATAGATAGGGCCAGTCCAGAGTGTTTTGAATCCATTCAACTTGCCTGTATCTTCTTCTCTAACAAGGGCAAGGGTTTCCCTCTTATTCTGATTGATTTGCTCAATGGTAGCATCTCTTTCGGCAAATCGTTGGGTGTAGAATGGTATGTTATGAATTAAAGTGCCCTGAATAAAAATTGGCGTTTGAGTATCAATTTTGGCAGACTTAACTACTTCTCCGATTTGGTCATAAGGTCTGAATTTTTCCAGTTTTGGCAAAAGTGTGGCAAATGAAATAAGAAACAGGGAGAGTACCCAGAAGGGCGCTGCAACTAAAAGGTGATTGTTTTTTTCGCTCTTTTTGAGATGGAAAAGCACCAATAGACCAAGACCGAGGACTGGAGCCAGATAATTTGCCCAGTGTAGGTTTAATTCTTCTATAATCAATACGTTGGCAGCAATAATAAGGACTGTTGGAAATAGAAATACAAAGCCCCAGATACCCTTTCCTATCACTTTCACCGGGTTGAACTCTAGCAGTATAGGGACTATCATCAGCAGTAAGCCCGGGTGTGCCTGAATCATGTAGGTTGGGATCTTTCCTTTCGCAATAGTAAATATGACAAACATGACCACTACCCAGCTCAGCGGAAAAGCTATTTTCCGCCATTCAGTTCTGTTAGCAATCCACCAAAAACAGGCGTAGAAAAAAACGAGAGAATACGGAAGGATACTCCATGATATTACTTCGATATAGAAAAATGGCGAGCCATTTGGTGTTCGGGAGAGAGCTCTGCCAAAAGTTTCACGATAATAGACCTCCCAGAAAGCTTGTCCATCTTTCAGGTACATAAATATCACCCAACTCAACCCGATTATTAGAACCATGGGGATGCCAAAATGTAGTTTTAGAAACTTTATATCACTCCATATTTCTTTCCATCTAAAGGAGTTGCTGAGTAAAATATATAGACCGATGATTCCACCAATGACTATAATATAGGGGAATCCCTTTGTTAAGACAGTCAATCCTAGCGCGATATATGATAACCAGAGGTATTTGTTCCTTCGTGATATGTACGCTTTTATGAATCCGTACATAGTCAGGGTGAAAAAGAAAGTAAGAGGTATCTCAGGAGATGCGTATTGCTTGACTGCCAGTAGCTGAACACTAAAAGCCATCATGACCAGTGAATACACTCCGCCTTTGTCTCCATAAAGAAGCCTTCCGATTTTGTAGGTATACCAAATACTACCAAGTGCCAAAAGAACTATTGGAAGTCTAATGCCAAACTCAGTCAAACCGAATATGGCTGAAGATATAGCGATAAGCCAGTAGGTAAGAGGTGGCTTATTATAACGGGGCTCGTAATTGTAAAAGATATCGAGGAAGTTATTACTCTCGAACATTTCCCGGACAGATTCTGCATAGAAGCTCTCATTGGGCGTCCAAATGTCATTCACCCCGAAATTGAAAAGGTATACAAGAGAAACAAAGATCATCAGAAACAGAACCTGTTTGCGATGACTTGCCTGTAGTGTAATATATGACCAGATATTACTCATTAAATCGATTTACCCTGATGAAGAAGTCTCAGATACATGTATTTTAGAAAAGTATAGTAAGCAGCTGTTTTGCAGATAATATATCCTTCAAATCCATCTCTATACCCCCCTCTGATAAAGTAATCTTTAACAAACCTGAAAGCCGGACTAAATACCATTTTAAAATTGCTTGGACGTTTATTCATTGCCATCATGGCAATCGATGCCTGTTTGGCATAATGAGCAGATCGGTTGATAAGATCTTCATAGGAGGTGTATGAATAGTGTAATAAGTCTCCATTAATTTTGTCAATTGATGCCTCTGCTAACATTTCAACTGCCGGGTGGGGATCAAGTCCTTTCCAGGAACCTTTTCTTCTGTCGTAGAGTCTCAGCTTGGCATCAGGATACCAGCCCGAATGCTTAATCCACTTGCCACAGAAATTGGTAAACCTATTGAAGAAGTAGCCATCAGCCTGCCAGTTTTCTTTCAATTTTTGGATACTTGCTTTCAGTTCCTCAGAGATCTCTTCATCAGCATCCAATTGCAATATATAGTCGAATTGAGCACGTTCCTGGGCAAAATTCTTCTGATCGAGAAATCCATTCCATTTATTTTGAATTAGCTTGGCGCCTAACTCAGATGCTATTTGAGGTGTTTTATCAGTAGAGTAGGAGTCTACCACCAGAATTTCATCACAGACTCCCTGCATTGAATTAATGCATCTGGCAATGTTCTTTTCTTCATTAAAGGTGATTACTACTCCGCTGATTTTAATCATACCAGTATTGATTGAGCGCAAAAATAGTGAATTGAATCTGATCGGAGCCATTTAATTGAAAGGCTTGAAGAGTTCTGTGTTTAATTCTGTTATTTTGCCGCTATAATCAGATTAATATGTTTGGACTTTTTGGTAAGAGTAAACGAAAAAAGGAGATTAAGTCTACCTTCAAGGAGTATGGGTATGAGATACATAAGTTTCAAACTAGTGAGTATGGAGAAATAGATTTTGCCCACTGGCAGCATCCTTTCAATCAGCCCATTACCATAGGAGATACTCATATTGATTTTTACAAATCATTAAGTTCTAAGGGAGGTCTCATTATTGATATAGGAACTTATACCGGAGATACCACTGTGCCTATGGCTCTTGCTGTAGGTAAGCAAGGATTAGTGTTGGGTTTAGAACCAAATCCTTATGCCTACAAGATACTAGAAGCTAATTCAAAGCTCAATACTGATAAAACCAATATTATACCTTTGCCTTTTGCAGCCACGAAGGAAGATGGAGAGGTTACCTTCAACTATTCTGATGCTTCATTCTGCAACGGAGGTTATTTGTCTCAGATCAAGAACCAGAAGCACGGGCATAAATATGAGCTTAAAGTAACGGGCAAGGATTTTGACAAATACCTGAGGGAGAATTATGCTGAGTGGCTTCCTAAGCTTCAGTTGCTGAAAGTTGATGCTGAAGGCTTCGATAGTGAAATTCTTGAAAACATGAGTGGCATTATATCGGAGTTCAGACCAAATATCATGGCTGAATGTTATAAAAAGCTGACCATGGAAGAGCGCCATGCCCTGTACGACTCAATGGCCAAACATGACTATACCGTTTATATGAATGATACTCACTACCTTACTTCAGGTTTTGTAGACGATGCAGATAGGGTTAAGCTCACACCCGAAACCATGAAAATCAAAAAACACTTCGAAATACTAGCTATTCCCAATTGATATGATTCTGGTTGAAAATGCAGTAATAAGTGACGACATCAAAGAGCAGTTCTTCGTTTGCGATCTCGAGAAGTGCAAGGGAGCTTGCTGTGTAGAGGGCGATTTAGGTGCGCCACTTGAAGAGTCTGAGTTGAAGGAGTTGGAAGATGCCTTCGAGGCAGTTAAGCCATACCTCTCCAAGGAAGGAATTGAAGCTATTCGAAAGGAAGGTCTGTTTATTAAAGATTTTGAAGGAGATTACTCCACAACTACAATAGGAGGAAAAGAGTGTGCTTTTGCCATTTATGACGAAAAGGGAATCCTGAAATGCGGCATCGAACAAGCATACCGCGATGGTAAGACTAAATTCAAAAAGCCCATTTCTTGCGAGCTCTATCCAATTCGAATTACCAAGTACGACCATTACGAAGCACTCAATTACGATCGATGGAGTATTTGTTCAGCTGCTTGTACTTTAGGGGAACACCTTGGTGTACCAATCTATAAATTTCTTAAGGAGGCCCTGATCAGAAAGTACGGAGACGCTTGGTATCAGGAGCTTTGCAAGGAAATTGAAGGCTAATCTTATCTACTCAGATTCTTTCTTGGTCTACTTAATGTACCGGTTCTTCTATTAATTTTTCAGAAGCAAACCTTTGAAGCTATGTTCGGAGCTAAAAGGTCATGTTTAAAAACTATCTGAAAATCGGGCTTCGCAATTTGGTTAAACACAAAGCCCACTCTGTCATCAATGTTTTAGGACTTGCGATTGGCATGTGCTGTTTTTTGCTCATCGGTCTGTTTGTGCTTGATGAATCTTCCTTTGATAGGTTTCATGAAGGCTACGAGAATATATACAGGATTACCGAGGTAAACTACTCTGAAGGGGGAGAGACTAAACTCGCTAACGCTTTTAGTGCCATTGGCCCCGCATTAAAGAACGATTTCCCTGAACTCTCATCCTTTGTTAGGATACACGTTGATGAGTTTACGGTTGGGGTGGATATTCAAAATGAGTTTAAAGAAGCCAATTTTGCCTTCGCAGATTCCAGCTTCTGGCAGGTGTTCGACTTTCAGTTGATTGAAGGAGACCCAAAGGAGGCTCTTGCAAATCCGTTTTCATTGGTGCTCTCTCAGTCAGCCGCACAGCGTCATTTTGGTAATGAGTCTCCCCTGGGTAAAACGCTCAGGGTTAATGGGCAATACGATTTTCAGGTTGTAGGCCTTATGGAGGATATGCCACATAATTCTCACCTGCAGCTTGACATGATTGCGTCATTTGTCAGTTTAAGGCAACTGGAGGGTGGCTGGATGTTCAATAGCTGGTATTGGCCCCCCATGTATACTTATGCCAGAATTCCCGAGTCTGTCAATAAAGAACAGGTAGAAGCTAAGTTTCCGGGAATGATAGAGAAATACCTCGGAGAGTTGGTAGTCCAACAACGGGGTTATGAACTGCAGCCCATTGAGGAAATTCACACCAGTACCGAATATTCAAATGAAATCGGCCAACCCATCAATAAGGCATATTTGCGTGTGTTGGGCATCACCGCATTCCTAGTACTGATCATCGCTTGTATAAATTTTATGAATTTGTCACTGGCTAAGTCAATTGGCAGAAGCAGTGAGGTGGGAATCCGTAAGGTTTTCGGAGCCATCAGACCGCAGATCATGAGGCAATATTTAATCGAATCTCTAATACTCTCACTACTTGCTGCAATACTTTCCATAGCCATATTCTACCTCGTTATACCGGCCTTTAACAGTCTGGCTCAAAAGCAATTGAACATTGGCATAAGCAAATTACCAATGATTCTGGCAGGGTTTCTGGGTATTGCTCTCGTGGTTGGGCTTCTTTCCGGGGTTTATCCCGCTTTGTTTCTTTCCCGATTATCACCTAATGTAATCCTTAGGGGGAAAGTATCTAAACAAGGTACGGCAGCTTCAATTTTTAGAAAGGGCCTTATTGTTTTTCAGTTTTTGGTTTCAAGTGTGTTGATCATTTCTACAGTAATCATCTACTATCAGGTCAATTACCTGCAGAATAAGTCGATGGGTTTTGACAAGGAGCAGATGGTTGTGTTGAAAGTTGACTCGGATATTCAGCAAAATAACATCAAGCTGTTCAAAGATCGACTGGAACAACTGCCTCAGGTCAAAGGAGCATCTGTATCTGCCAGAATTCCCGGATACAATGATTTCTATGACTATAATGTACTTCCACAAGGTGAGTCGGTTGAGAATAATCTGGTTTTTATGCGTCTTGAGACGGACTTGGATTTTGCCGCTCTTTATGACCTTGAAATTCTCAGCGGGAGAGGTTTTGATAACCAGTTAGGGACTGATTCCACTACCTATTTACTTAATGAAACTGCTATTGAAAAATTAGGCTGGAGTGCTGAGGAAGCACTTAATAAGAAGCTTTATCTGGGAAGTCTGAATTCCAATGGATCTTTCAGAGCAGCGCATCAGGGCAATGTTATTGGTGTTGTTAAGGATTTCAACTTCAAGTCACTGCACAGTAAGGTTGATCCTTTGGTTATTAGCATCATTCCAAAAAGTGAGCCCTACATGCAGCAAAATATTTCGATAAAACTAGCAGGAGAGCCACTGTCTGAAAGTGTAGGTGTGATTGAAGAGGCATGGTCTCAATTTGCACCCAATCAACCCATGGAATATTTCTTTTTAGACGATGCTGTACAGAGGTTTTATAGTTCGGAGAAGCGAATGATGAAAGTGTTTCTTACTTTTTCTTCCATTAGCATCATACTGGCTTGCATGGGTCTCTTTGCGATGACCACTTTAATGGCTGCTCGCTTGAAGAAGGAGGTAGGCATAAGAAAAGTGCTAGGCGCCAGGGTTTTACACATTGTCTGGCGCATTTCATCAGGATTCCTTTTGCTGATCTCTGTTTCATTTGCGATGGCTTGTTTTATCAGCTACATTGTAATGACCGATTGGCTCAGGCGTTTTGCCTATCAAATCAACCTGACACCTCAGCACTTCTTAGTAGCGGGGTTACTGTTGGGGCTTATCGTATTAGGTACTATTAGTATCAAATCAATTAAAGCTGCGTATGCAAACCCAGTAGATTCTTTAAGACAAGAATGAAGGTCAATATCAAGATAATTCTGCTGCATCTTTTTGTCTGGGTGCTATACATCATTGTTTGGGGATTGAGGGATATGGCTTATGCCCCGACTTTTATGGACACAATAGATGGAAATCTGATTGGATGTTTGTGGTATAGTGTCGGGGTTTATATCAACTTTTATTTACTGATTCCATACTTGTTATTGAAGGACAGGAAGTCATTCTATATACTCTCGATTTTAGTGCTGATTGTTCTGATATCTTACCTGAGTGCTCAAACCTTCTCGCTTTATTATATTCCTATTCACCTTACCACCTCTGAGTTTTTCGATTCAATGGAGGGGTTTGCCAGTACAGGATCAGAGTTCCTGATTGTTCTGGGGCTCAGCACCTGCCTTTATTTTATCAATGAATGGTATGTTAAGGAGAGAAGAGTAAAGCAGTTGGAGAGTGCTAAACTCAGGTCTGAACTAGATTTACTAAAGGGGCAAATGAATCCTCACTTCCTGTTCAATGCACTTAACAGTGTACATGTTCTGATTCGAAGAGATAGAGATCAGGCGCTTAAAGTGTTGGAGAAGTTTTCAGATTTGCTGAGCCACCAGCTATACGATGTAGAAAAGGAGTTTGTGTCGCTGGAGATGGAGATCAGGAACCTGACCAATTTTATTGAGTTGCAGGAATTGAGATTTTCAAATCACATTAAGGTCAATTGGAAGGTTGAAGGACAGGCTGTTGGTTTGAAAATTCCTCCCATGCTTTTCCTCAATTTCATTGAAAATGCTTTTAAGCACAGTCATACCAAAGATGAAAATGAAGCCACAATAGATGTTTTGCTTAAGGTTGAGGACTCTCAACTAGAGTTCTCTTGCGTTAATTCAGTTAACCTTTTACCTACTGAAAGGAACGTTACGGGTATTGGGTTGATTAATGTGCAGCGCAGACTGGAGATTTTATATCCTAAAAGGCATCTGCTTCAAATCGAGAGAACAGTAGACCAGTTCAGTATTAATCTTCAAATCGACTTACATGAAGATTAGGTGTATCATAATTGATGATGAACCACTAGCACGTGAAGGGCTTCTGGATTATATCGAGAAAACTGCATTTCTCCACATTGTGGGAGATTTTAAAAACACGGCTTTGGCGAAAGACTTTATGCAGGAACATCCCGTTGACCTCGTCTTTCTCGATATCAGCATGCCGGGGGAGGGAGGTCTTGAGTTTTTAAAATCATTAAACGATCTGCCTCAGGTTATTTTCACCACCGCCCACAGAGAATATGCTGCAGAGAGTTATGAACTCGATGCTATTGATTATCTGGTTAAACCGATTGCCTTTGAACGATTCCTCAAAGCAGTGAATAAAGTCTATTCACGAAATATACAGGAGAGTATTAAACCCGCTGACAAAGACTTCTTTTTTGTTAAAGTTGATGGAGTACTTACCAAAGTACAACTTGAGGATATTTTATATGTGGAGGGGATGAAGGACTATGTAAAGATTCATAGAAAGGGTAAAAGCACTCTGATTACTTTACTCTCATTGAAGCATATGGAAGAACAATTACCGAAGGAGTTTATCAGAGTACATCGGTCATTTATTATTGCAGGAAATAGGGTAGAGGCTATTGAAGGAAATGTGCTGAAAATTGAAGGTTATGAAATTCCAATTGCCCCTCAACTGAGAAATGAAGTTCTTGATAAGATAACAGGTGGAAGATTTCTGAAACGTTGAGACTCTTAGTCTTCAATTTCTTTATTCTTGATCTTCTCCTTGATTACAAACAAGGGCCTTTGTTTTACCTGAAAGAAGATTCTTAGGACGTATTCACCAATAAGTCCAAGAGACAACATTTGAATTCCACCGAAAAGGACCAGTACAAACAATAGACCTGTAAAGCCCTCCGGTACATTACCGTAGATCAGTTTCTTGGCAATCACATAGATCAGGTAACCTATGGATGACAGAATAGTCAGCAGGCCAAGGTTGGTGATAAGTTTAATAGGAAACTCACTGAAGTTGAATATGCCGTTAAATGCTAGTTGAAATAGCTTCTTCAAAGAATACTTGGACTCGCCTGACTTTCTCTCCTCACGGTCATACTCAACCCCAATCTGTCTGAAGCCTAACCAGCTTCTCATGCCTCTCAGGTATCTGCTCTCCTCCGGCATTTCATTTAAGAGTTTGGCCATTCTCGCACTAATGAGAGAAAAGTCGCCAGTATCAAGAGGAATTTGAACATAGGAGATCTTGACCATAATGCGATAGAACGTGGCATAAGCTAGCTTCTTGAAGAACCCTTCTTTACGGTTCTTTCTGATGGCATAAACAACATCATAGCCCTCTTCATACAATTGATAGAATTGCTCAAGCATTTCGGGTGGGTCCTGAAGATCCGCATCTATAATGAAGACAGCCTCTGTTGCATTAGTCTGTTTCAATCCAGCTGAGAGAGCAATCTGATGCCCGAAGTTCCTTGATAAAATGACCGATTGAAATCTTTCATTTTTCAGTGCGAGTTCCCTCATCAATTGTGGAGTAGAGTCTGAACTTCCATCATCTACTAGAATTACCTCAATCTTTTTATGGAAAGAGTCAATGAGGTTATTAAGTCGCTTAATCAGTTCAGCGAAAACGGCTTCTTCATTATAGAGAGGAATAACTATGCTGACTTCTGGCTTGCTCATTGTCTAATCGTTGTTTGAGCCCAATCTGAGCATTGAAGGTTTTACCTGTATATAAGCTGATAACAGTATTAAAGTACCGAAAGTAATGACTTTGAAGTACTGAGTTTGATCGTAAAGTTCCTTGCCAATAATGTTTGAAGAGGTAAGATTGACAATCACGAAATACAGTATTACGGGAATGAGGATCGACTTTTTTACTTTCCAAATTGATCCGGTTTCCTTTTTTATCTGATTTAGATAAATGCTCAAATAAAACAGCGCGGGAAAGATGTAGTAGAAAGAATACTTGTTCTGAGCTGGAAATATTAATGGAAAAGCAAAGCTTATGTAACCGAACTCCCAGAATAGCTCTTTCAAGTTAGTCCTGCGCTTAAATGGAGACCACTTTGTGAAGTACAAGGTAAATAGTATAAATAGGCCTCTTACTACATTGGTTATAACTCCAGCCACATGGTAGGGGATAGACATGATGCTCCTATGTCCGGAAATCTTATCGTCTGGCATTTCAGTAAAATAGGCATATATAAAAGCAGAAAGATTGTAAATACCGGTTTTGGTTTCCAATGTGTACTCACTGTTGGATGGATTGATTATTCCATACCATTCTTTAATAAGGTAGCTGTTATATTCCCAACCTAGGATGAGGGTTGGAGCTAACACTAGAATGATCGTCCATAATAATGTATAGATGGGAGTCTTTATGTTACCTCTGAAGAGGAAATAAGCAATCAAAACCAGAGGCATAATTTTGGTAATGATGGCCAATGCTAACATTAGTCCTGCCAAGAGATCCCTTCCTTTGGTAGATAAATAAAGAGAGTAAAAAGAAAGGAAGACTAGGATGATTGTGGTCTGGCCTAGCTCAAAGTTTTGTCCTATAAGTCTTATACATAGCAAAAGGCTAATGCCAGCTACAGCTAAGAACGTCTTTTTACTATCAAGCAGTTTTGGGAAGAAGTTTCTAAACAACACTAATGTCTTGGCTAAAAGAAAGGCATTCAGGAATAGCCAAAGAAATATGTATACCTGCTTGGGTAGTAAAGAAATAGGGTAGAGAGAGATACCAAAGATAGGAGCATATCTATATTGGGCATGTGGAGTAACCTTGCCATCAGGCTCGGTTTCTACCATATCTTCTGCAGAATAAGGATTGGCACCTTCGTCAATCATTACCCTTCCGGCAGCCACATAAATCCTGTAGTCAGCGGCCTGTTGGGTTGTAAAACCGATCGATAACAAGACCAGAAAGAGGTAAAGGTAGATTTGTTGTTTTTTATTGAGTATGTCTTTCATAAAAAAGCCAGTCCTTATTGGACTGGCAAAATATTAATTAATCTTTATTTCGGCTTATAATCCTGTGAAATCAAATGACTCAAGGAACTTGGTAGTAAAGTTACCTGATTTAAAGCCTTCATCTTCCATTAATTTGATATGGAATGGGATGGTGGTTTTAATTCCTTCGATCACAAATTCTTCTAATGCACGTTTCATTCTGACGATCACTTCTTCTCTCGATTGACCGCTTACAATAAGCTTGGCAATCATTGAGTCATAGTTTGGTGGAATTGAATAGCCAGCATAAACATGGCTATCTACACGCACACCATGACCACCCGGAAGATGGAGGTTAGTAATTTTACCCGGAGATGGTCTGAAACCATGGGCAGGATCTTCAGCATTGATTCTACACTCCATAGCGAAAAGCTTCGGATAGTAGTTCTTTCCTGAAATAGGAATACCTGCAGCTACTTTAATTTGCTCTTTGATCAAATCGAAGTCAGTGACTTCTTCTGTAATTGGGTGCTCTACCTGAATACGGGTGTTCATTTCCATAAAGAAGAAGTCGCCATGTTTGTCAAGTAAGAACTCAACTGTTCCCGCACCTTCGTAGCCAATAGCCTCAGCAGCTTTCACAGCTGCAGCTCCCATTCTGTCTCTTAGATCCTGGTTCAGGGCTGGAGAAGGGGTTTCTTCTACTAGCTTTTGGTGTCTTCTTTGGATTGAACAATCTCTTTCAGAAAGGTGGCAAGCTCTACCAGTGCTATCTCCAACTACTTGGATCTCTACGTGACGAGGCTCCTCAACGAACTTCTCAAGGTAAAGACCGTCATTTCCGAAAGCTGCGGCAGACTCCATTCTTGCATCGTCCCATGCCTTTTGGAATTCTTTGTCAGACTTTACAATTCTCATGCCTCTACCACCACCACCGGCAGTAGCTTTGAGAATGACTGGATAGCCCATTTCATTGGACAGCTTAATCCCCTGTTCAACAGAGTCTAACAGTCCATCTGATCCCGGAATGGTAGGTACACCGGCTTCCTTCATAGTAGCCTTAGCAGTAGCCTTATCACCCATTTTGTCGATCATATCTGGTGATGCTCCAATAAATTTGATGCCATATTCGGCACAAACTCTTGAAAATTCAGCATTCTCAGAAAGGAAACCATAGCCTGGATGTATAGCATCGGCATTGGTGATTTCAGCGGCTGATATGATATGAGGTATTTTTAAATACGATTGGTTAGATGGAGCAGGGCCAATATTAACAGCCTCATCTGCAAAACGCACGTGCAAACTGTCCTTGTCTGCTGTGGAGTATACAGCTACTGTTTTGATGCCCATTTCCTTACATGTTCTGATAACACGCAAGGCAATCTCCCCTCTATTGGCGATTAATATTTTCTTAAACACTGTTGCTCTTTTAGATTGAAACTCAATAAGCAGGCCGGCTGTTTAAGCCGGGTCTACAAGGAACAATGGTTGATCGTATTCAACCGGAGAAGCATTGTCTACCAATACTTTCACTATAGTACCTGAAACTTCAGATTCAATTTCATTGAAAAGTTTCATGGCCTCAACTATGCACACTTTATCTCCTGCAGAGATAGTATCGCCAACATTCACAAATGAAGGGTCTTCCGGCTTAGGAGATCTGTAGAATGTACCAATCATTGGAGACTTTATTTCCACATATTTGCTGCTATCATCCGCAGCTGGTGCGGCAGGGGTGCTGGCTGCAGCCGGAGCAGGGGCTGGTGCAGACGCGGCTGCTGGAGCTGGTGCAGGAGCGGCCGCAGCTGGAACTGAGGTTACTACTTGAGCATCAGTATCTCTTTTTACCTTAATTTTAAATTCTTCCGTTTCGATATTTACTTCTGCCAAGCCTGACTTAGCAATGAAGTCTATCATGTTCTTAATTTCCTTCGGGTTCATATGAGTTAAGGTTATTTTACACGCTCTCCGTAAGAGCGGGTTCTAGTGTCAACTTTAATTTTATCTCCTAAGTTAATGAATAATGGTACTTGAATTTCAGCACCTGTCTCTAAAGTGGCAGGCTTACTGGCATTAGTGGCTGTATCACCTTTCAAACCAGGTTCGGTATAAGTGATTTCAAGCTCTACATAAGCAGGCAATTCACAAGTTAAAGGCTGTTCTGTTTCCGCGTGGAAAAGAATGTCCACTTCTTGTCCGTCCTTGATCAGATCGTAATTCTCGATCATTTCTTCAGGGATCATTACCTGTTCAAAAGTAGAGGTGTTCATGAAGTGGAAACCGAATTCGTCTTTAAACAAAAACTGGTGAGTTCTTTTTTCAACTCTGGCGGTTTCAATCTTATGGCCAGAGGAGAAAGTGTTGTCTACCACTTTACCGGTTTTAATATTTTTCAGTCTTGTTCTAACAAATGCAGGGCCTTTACCCGGCTTAACATGCTGAAATTCTGTGATCATCCATAGGTCATTGTTAATCACAATACAAAGACCATTTTTAATATCTGCTGTAGTAGCCATGAATAATTTATGTTAGTCCTATTATTTAGGGTCGTATGCCCATTTTAACCAGATAGATCCCCATGTGAAGCCGCCACCAAAGGCAGCTAAAATGATATTATCTCCCTTCTTCAACTGAGATTCATAGTCCCAAAGACAAAGTGGAATAGTACCACTGGTAGTGTTGCCATACTTCTGAATGTTCAGCATTACCTTGTCTTCTCCCACTTCCATTCTTCTGGCAGTTGCATCTATGATTCTTTTATTGGCTTGGTGCGGAACCAACCATGAAATATCATCACCTGTAAGGTTGTTCTTGTCCATGATTTCGG
>JABXIP010000531.1 GCA_013373005.1 Cytophagia bacterium
TCAACCGTACGAGTCTTCTCCCACTCTCTTCTGGGTAAATAGTCTGGATGATGCCAGTCCATAATGGAATGATAGAAACACAACTTTATGCCTTCCTTCTTACAGGCCTCGGACAGTTCTTTCAGGATATCACGCTTGAAAGGCGTAGCCATCACATCGAAATCGGAGGTTTTGGAGTCGAATAGGACGAAGCCATCATGGTGTTTACTGGTGATGACGATATATTTCATACCAGCATCTTTAGCCATTTTCACCCAAGCATCTGCATCGAATTTGACGGGATTGAATTCATCGAGAAACTTGTCATACTCCTCCAATGGAATCTGCGCAGTAGTACGAATCCACTCCGCATGGTTGGTAGTTCCATTCCATTCCCCGGCAGGGATGGCATACAGGCCCCAGTGAATAAACATGCCGAAGCGGGCATCTCGCCACCATTCCATTCGGTCTTCCGGTTCTTGAGCTTGTTCCTGATGCTGAGGCTGACACGAGTAAATGAGAAAAAGTGATAAGGCTATGAGAAAAGCTTGTCTGAACTTAAACATGGGTGAGTTTCCTTAAGGTTGAAGGATGAATTTAAGGAAATGAAATGAGTTATCCTTTACCGCTCAAAGCCATTCAGAGTTTAGAGCAATGGAATGGCAAATCTCCCTGCAACCGTCATTCAGAGGAAGCACATTTCGATGATAATCGGAAATGTTCGACCGAAGAATCCTCAAGAGCTTTCCATCCGAATTAGGAGATTCTTCAGTCGCCTCATCCTTGATATACATCAGGATGATTCTCCTTCTGAATGACGCAGAAGCCTTGCAATTATTATCCGAAATGGGTTTCTTCAGCATGGAAATTATTTAATACTGATTAATCTATTCCAATATTTTTGAGGTTCAATAAACTTACATGAGAACATACACATCGATATTCTTAATTCTAACTATTACCTCTTGTGACTTTTACTCTTCGAATTACTATGTCTCTGAAGCGGAAAAACTTGAAAACGAAGGTAAATACGAGGAAGCCATAGAACTCCTCAACATTGCTATTGAAAAAGATCCTGAAAATGTTTTTGCCCTTTTAAATAGAGGAGTGGATAAATCTAGGTTAGGTAAATATGAGGAGGCAATACTAGATTATTCGAGGATGGTCGAAGTCAATCCCGGTAATACTCTTGCCTTTTTTAACAGAGGTATAAGCAAGCAGAATTTGGAGAACTATGAAGGTGCTATTCAAGACTTTGATAAAGCCATTAAAACAAAAGGTGGTGAAATGTTATACATGGACAAAGTCGACAATCCATACATTGACAATGGATATGAATTTGACGTACATATGGAGGAAATAAGATTTGAAAGAGGAATTGTTCGCTATTACATTGATAGTCTAAAGTCTGCCTTTGATGATTTTAATTTTAGCATCGAGAAGAACTATGAGGTTCCTGCTAGCCATTATTGGAGAGGCTTAATCTATTTATCCTATGGAATGCAAAAAGAAGGATGCGCGGATTTAAAAAAGTCACAAGATTTAGGAGAACCATTTGCAAATGAAATAATTCAAAAATACTGTAATGAATAAAGGTTATAAAACCTCAAATACCCTCTCCATCAACACCCACTTCTCTCCTGCTTTGGCAAATGGTAGTCTTTGTTGATAGGTGTCCATTAAGTTTTCCCACTCCTGCACTTTTGGGTTGGAGGCATCCATCTGGGCTTTTTTCTCAAAGCTGAAGTCGTCAGAGGCTTCTATGATCATAAACAGTCGGGTTTCTATATAGTAGATTTCCATGCTCAGGATTCCGGATGCTTTGATGCTCTCAAGTATCTCCAGCCAGACATGGCGGTGATGCTCCTTGTACTGTTCAATGAGTTGAGGGTCGTTTTTGAGGTCTAGGGTTAGAGCGTATCGTTTCAAAATGTTGAATTTTTAATGATTAATGTCCTCCTCTGCCCTTCGGGCATCTCCTCCAGAGGAGAACAGAAGGCCGCGGCTTTGAATCATAAATTGATGATCGTGCGGGCCGTTGCTATGTAAACTGTTCACTGATATACTGATCACTGATCCACTAATTTCTGATTTCTGATTCCCGTTTTCCGATCACCAACACCCAATGTCTACTGACCAATGACCAGTTCACCAATGACTACTGACCAATCAACCAATTCCCTAATTACCTAATCTACCAACCTTCCTTCCATACCAGCCAATATACACAAAGCAGATCAGTGGCAGAATAAAGGAGAAGTTGACTTCGGAAGCTCCTGCAATTGTAGTATCATTCACTCCACTTCCACCTAAGTCGATGATCATCCCTTGCCATTTCGGCATTAAGGCACCACCTACAATGGCCATCACAAGTCCTGCTGCACCAATTTTGGACTGTTCTTCATCCAATCCATCCAATGCGATGCCGTAGATAGTAGGGAACATGATAGACATAAACAGGGTGATCAGCACCAAGGCATACAACCCCGTCATTCCTTCGATGAAAATGGTTAAGGCTGTGCAAATCCCGGCCAAGACTGCGAAATAGGTTAGCAACTTGGCTGAATTGATAAAGCGTAGCATGTACGTGCCTATGGCTCGTCCCACCAGAAAACAGATAAAGGCAGCAAACTGATAATTCGCAGCAGTAGTACTATCCATGCCAATGGCTTCAGCATACTGGTAGATGTAGGTCCAGCACATAATCTGCGCCCCTACATAGAACACCTGAGCCAAGACCCCGAGCGTGTATTTCTTATTCTTGAAAAGCGAGCTGAAAGTCTCTCTCAAATTCGGAGTACCGCCCTCTCCTTTCGCCTGAGGCATTTTATTGACAGCAATCAGAACGAAGATTCCGATCAGCACCAAACCCAGAATAACGTAGGGATCTCGAATCACCATTAGATCGGAAGTACGGATCAATGTCTTTTTAGCCAGATCCAGTGTGGAAAAATCGGTGATATCATCTGACTGTAATTTCTTCAGCACAAACTGTTGAGCAACCAGCAAGCCAAGCAACAGCCCGACCGGATTAAATGCCTGAGCCAGATTCAACCTTCGGGTAGCAGTCTCTCTGGATCCCATAGCCAAAATGTATGGATTGGCAGTTGTTTCCAGAAAGGCGAGTCCAAAAGTGAGGATATACAAGCCAAGACAGAAGAACCAGAACTGCTCTGTAATGGCCGCAGGATAGAACAACAATGCGCCAAAAGCATATAGCGCCAAGCCGATCAACACACCGACTTTATAGGAGTATTTTCTTACAAAGAGCGCTGCGGGTAAGGCCATGCAGAAATAGCCTCCATAAAAGGCCATTTGCACCCAGGCGGCTTGTGAATTGGTCAATTCAAGTACCTTTTTGAAGGCCTGCACCATGGGGTCGGTTACCGCGTTAGCGAAACCCCAGAGGGTAAAAAGTGAGGTAATCAGAATAAAGGGCAGCAGTATCTTTCGATCGACAAGCTTGGCCCGGGTTGAAGAATTCGTCATAGGTGGTGATTAAATAATGCGATCTAAGTGTGTGTAGCCCCCATCTACATGGATATGCTGGCCTGTGATATGACTGGCTTTACTTGATAAAAGGAACACAGCCATATGGGCTATTTCATTAGCGTCAGTCATTCGGTTGCCTAAAGGGATTTTGTCAGTAATAGACTTTTCCTTAGCCGATGGATCATCGAAAGTATCCAACCATTGTCTATATAAAGGCGTCATTACCTCAGCCGGGATGATCGCGTTAACTCTAATGTGGAACTTAAGTAACTCAACAGCCCATTCCCGTGTGAGCGCCATCACTCCTCCTTTAGCCGCAGCATAACCTGATGTATTCCCCTGTCCAGTTTCCGCAGTCTTTGAACCGATATTCAGAATAGACCCTTGACTGGCTTTGAGGTGTGGCAGGCAAAAATGGGCCATATCGTAAAAATGATAGAGGTTCTTCTCTAAGGAAGCCCGAAACTTTCCCGGATCACCGGACTCTAGCCCCACTCCATCATTCACTCCGGCATTGTTGATAAGTCCGTCTATTCTACCCAATAAGTCAACAGTAGCCGACACTGCATATTGGCAGGCATCGGTATCGCAAAGGTCAACTTTTTGGTAATGGACCTGATCAGCTCCCAGTTCTGCTCGAAGGGATTCCGCAGCGGCTTCATCTCTATCGAAAATCACCGGAATGGCGCCCTCTTGAGCCAATTGACTAGTAATGGCTCCTCCAATACCCTTTCCACCTCCTGTGACGATAAATACTTTTCCTGAGATACCTAAGTCCATATTTTCATCATTAAATATGCATTCAAACCAATTAAGATTTCACCCCAGCCCTAAAGGGTGAAGTATAGAAATCTCCCTTTAGTGAATCAAAGGGTAGAACGAAAGCTTCCATCCGATTTACAATCCATAAAACCTAACCGCATTCAAGCCCTTTACTGCTGCCTGCTCTTGCATGCTTAATTTTTCAATATACCAATTTACTATTTCTAAAACCTGCTCATATGAAGCGGCCACCAGACAAACCGGCCAGTCGGAACCGAAGAGTATTCGCTTAGGCCCGAAGAGCTCCAGAATAGTTTCTATGTAGGGTTGAAAATCCGATAGTTTCCAGTGCTTCCAATCAGCCTCTGTCACTAGTCCCGAAAGCTTCACGTGCAAATGAGGATAAGCAGAGAGCTCAGTCATATGCTTCTTCCACAAATTAAATTCACCAGCTTTGATATCCGGTTTTCCGAAATGATCCATCACCAATCGCATTTCAGGCAATTGCTTTATCAGTTGGCAGACCTCATACAGTTGACGGCTGAAAACGAGAATGTCATAGCTCAAATCAAAGCCATTCAATCTGGAAATGCCTGTTATGAAAGCCGGGTCTGTCATAAAACCATCGGGTTCTCCCTGAACGATATGTCTAAAGCCTTTCAGCAGAGGATTTTGTTTGTAAGCCTCTAGCTTCTGGTCGAGTTCAGGCGATTTAAGATCAGTCCAACCGACAACTCCTTTGATGAAATCATGCTCAGCAGCGAGGTTAAGGAGAAAATCCGACTCTGAATCAGTCTGATCTGCCTGAACAGCTACGCAACCATCTATGCCATTGGCTCTGAGCACTGGAGCAAGATCATTGGGCAGAAAATCTCTGCGAATGACCTGCATTTCCTCATTGATCCATTCATGGGTCTGAGGACTGTAATGCCAGAAGTGCTGATGAGCGTCTATTGTCATGAGTAGGCTACTACTTTTTGCTTAGCAGTTCCCAAACCATCAATTCCCAATTCTACTTCATCGCCAGGCTTCAGGTAGATAGGAGGTTTGAAGCCTAGCCCAACTCCTTCTGGCGTTCCGGTAGAAATAATATCTCCAGGCATCAAGCTCATAAATTGCGACAAGTGACTAATTACCTGAGGAATGTTGAAGATGAAATCCGAAGTATAGCCGTCCTGCACTTTTTTGCCATTCAGCTTAAGCCATAGGTTGAGGTTATGCGGATCTGCCACTTCATCTTTAGTCACCAGATAAGGTCCGAGCGGAGCGAATGTATCGCAGCTTTTGCCTTTAACCCATTGACCGCCTCTTTCCAGCTGAAATTCACGCTCACTGACATCATTGTGAACAGCATATCCTGCCACATAATCCATAGCGTCTTCTTCATTCACATAACTGGCCTTCTTACCTATGATAACGGCTAATTCGACCTCCCAATCAGTTTTTTTGCTGTTTTTAGGGATAATGATATTATCAAAAGGACCAGTTAAACTGCTTGGCGACTTGAAGAAAACCACCGGCTCTTTCGGTGGCTCCATGCCACTTTCTGCAGCATGCTTACTATAATTCAAACCAATGCAAATGATCTTTTCCGGACGATAGATTGGAGCAGCAAAATCAATATCTCCATCAATTTTCTGCAGGCCACCTTTTGCTACAATATCCTCGAGTTTTGATATACCATCTTCATCGAAGAAATCGCGATCATATTCCTTGATTTGGTCTCCCACATCGAAATGATCTCCATTTAGGCTTACTCCCGTTCTAAATTGTCCGTTGGTTTTATATCTAAATAATTTCATTCGTTCTATTAGCTGTTTAAGGTAATATATCCACCATCAATCGGATAGCAGGAACCGGTGATAAATGAGGCTTCATCTGACACCAAGTAAAGCACCTGACTGGCCACTTCATCGGGTTTACCCATTCGTCCGATGGGCTGGGTTTTCGAAAGCTTTTCGAACATTTCCTTCTCCTGTCCAGGGTAGTTTTTCGCGATAAAACCATCGACAAATGGTGTATGAATTCTAGCAGGTGCTATGCAGTTGCAGCGGATATTATCAGGCAGATAATCCTTAGCAATCGAGAGGGTCATGGTGTAAACCGCTCCTTTGCTCATGGAATAGGCAAAGCGATCGGCAATACCCACAATAGAGGCAATTGAGGCTACATTGATGACTGATCCACCCTTTTCCTTCATCAGTGGGATACCCGCTTTCAGGCAATTGAAAACCCCTTTTACATTCACATTGTATATCTTATCGAAATCTTCTTCTGAGGTTCCTTCCAAATTTCCCACATGGGCGATTCCTGCATTGTTGATAAGTATATCCAGAGCATCTCCAACTTCGGCAAATGCTTTGTTCACAGATTCAATATCTGCCACATTGCAAGGAATGAAATAGGCCTTCCCGCCTGATTCGGTGATTTCATCAACCGTCTCCAAGCCGGAAGCATCGTTAAGGTCGAGGATATTGACTATGGCGCCATGGGCGGCCAGTTTGAGCGATATGGCTTTTCCAATACCACTTCCACCTCCAGTTACCACAGCGATTTTGCCTGTTAAATCAAATGCTTGTTTCATTTACAATTCAGTTTTCTATGCTCATTTCTACTTTTTCAAAGTCTTCTTAGCACGTCATTCCCGTCCCGATAACTATCGGGAGGAATCTGTTTTTGCCTTCTGCCATTCCGATAGGGATTCCCGTTTTCACGGGAATGACGGTTACCGGGGTGTGAATGCAATCCGATGCATTGGAACTACTTAGGTCCACCCTACAGCGAAACTCCCCTTTTCCAAAGTATAAAATCGTTTTGGTCGAGTAGCATAGCCTTCGTTTGCTTGCCACTGGCGACTTTTATAATCTCTTCTAAAATCTCTTCTCCTACCTGTTCAATGGTCTTCTCTCCTGAAATGATCTGACCTGCATTGATATCAATAATATCGGGCATAGACTCGGCTAGTTTTGTATTGGTGGCGATCTTAATCACTGGACAAATAGGATTACCTGTTGGTGTTCCCAAACCTGTAGTGAAGAGCATCACATTTGCTCCACTTCCGGCCATTCCTGTGGTAGACTCTACATCATTTCCCGGTGTACAGAGCAAATTGAGTCCGGGTTTAACAACGGGTTCTGTGTAATCCAAAACATCAGAAACTGGGGCATGTCCACCCTTCTTAGCCGCTCCAGCCGATTTAATAGCATCAGTAATGAGTCCATCCTTGATGTTACCTGGTGATGGATTCTTATCGAAACCTGAACCTACCGCAACAGCTCTTTTGGAGTAGGCCTCTTGCAAATGCACAAACTTCTCAGCCACTGATTTAGTCACACAACGGTCAATCAAATTTTGTTCTACACCGTTAAGTTCCGGGAATTCCGAGAGAATGGTACTTCCTCCTAAAGTGGCTACCAAATCAGAAGCATGGCCAACAGCAGGGTTGGCCGAAAGGCCTGAGAATCCGTCAGAGCCTCCACATTCTAAACCTACAACCAGTTTGCTTAGAGGTGCTGGTTGACGGGAAATTCTATTGGCTTCTTTCAGCTCATCAATGGTATCGGAAATGGCCTTTTTGATCAACATCTCTTCAGACTTAATCTTCTGCTGCTCCAGATAAATGACCGGCTTTTCTGAATGAGGATAAAGGGACTTTTGTATCTCTTTGAACCAGTTAATCTGCGCATGCTGACAACCAAGGCTCAATACTGTTGCTCCTGCAACATTCGGATGATTGACATAGCCTGCCAAAAGTCTTAGCAGGGTTTCAGAATCCTGTCGTGTTCCACCACAACCACCATCGTGATAGAGGAAACGAATGCCGTCAATGTTTTCAAATACGCGCTGGGTGGAAACTTCCTTCTCGGTATACGAATCGCCTAAAAGCGACTTAGTGAACTGGATGTAATCATTGTCCTTCTTATATCCAAGTGAGGTATTGAGTGTCTCTTCAATCACTCTTAAGTTCCGGTTTTCACAAAATACTAATGGTACAAATAGCCAATAATTGGCTGTTCCCACTTTTCCATCAGCTCTGTGATAGCCCATAAATGTTCGGCCCTTAAATCTCTGAACATTAGGCACGGTCCATTGGTATTCAACTTCCCTAATCTCAGAAGGGTCAGCCACATGAACAAGGTTTTCTGTAGTGAGTCTGGTTCCTTTTGGAACGTATGAAGTGGTTTTGCCAACGCTCACTCCATAGTGAGTTACAATGCTTCCAGCAGGCATTTCAACGAGAGCAATCCGGTGTTTGGCCGGTATAGCCTCAATAATTTCTATACTCTTGCCTTCGCCATAAGCATAATTGTCTGGCTGCAAATCAGTGAGTGCAACCAGACAATTATCATTAGGATGTATATGTAAAAGCTTATTCATGATTGAGAACAAGCGTAATTTAAAAAGAAAGGATCATCATTTAACTACAGTCACCTTCCAATTCACTTCAGATCTGTAAGGGTCGGTTACCACCCTGTAGTTACTACCTGATTTTCTTAACGTTATGGTTTCAACCTTTTCTTTTTCAGGTAAGTAAACGAAGCCTGAAGGTGTACTATCCGAATTACCGTAAACCTTCAACTCTAGAGTCGACCAATCCATATCTTTCGTAGACTGCGCCAATTTGATGTGTGGAATTACCGACCCGCTCTTCACCAGCATTATTACAGGTATTTCTCCCCCTGCAATATTATGCCAGCCTCCGCCATAGGTTTTACCGGTCTGATAGTCTATCCATTGCCCTGGAGGTAGATAAACATCTCGCGAAGTCACACTTTCAAACAATGGAGCTACAAGAATATCTGAACCGAAAAGATATTGATCGTCTACCAACCAAGAGCCCGGATCATCAGGGTATTCAACGAACAGGGCTCTTACCATTGGCAAGCCGTTTTCGCTGGAATGCTTGGATTGTGCAATCACATAGGGCATCAACTGATAGCGCATATTGTCGGCCAAACGGAAACCATTGAGGAATTCTTCGCTGTATTCCCATGGCTCTGTTGGAGGGTTTCCATGGCTCCTCACATGCGAAGAAAGCATGCCGAATGGTGTCCATCTGGCATATAAATCTTCAGGTGCTGCCTGCGTGAAACCACCAATATCATGCGACCAGAAAGAGAATCCGGAAAGTCCGAAGGAAAGTCCACCTCTCAAAGTAGCCGACATGGCATTGTCTGAGGTGGCTGCATCTCCACCCCAATGAACCGGGTATCGCTGGCTTCCGGCCCACGCTGATCTGGCCCAGATAAAGGCATCTCCATTCACTTCTTTGGTAATGTCGGCTACGGCCTTGTTATATCTCAATGGATAGTAATTATGCTCATAGAAGCCTGTTTTTTTATTGTGGAAAATGCCATTGGCAGGAGCCGCTTCACCAAAGTCTACTTTGATTACTGCTACACCTAAATCGAGTAGCCCTTTGATTTTATCCTGATACCATTCGATGGTGGCCGGGTTGGTAAAATCGAGCACAGCATCTTCATAAGGAATGTTTCCTTTGGCATCTCTTACCACCAAATCCTTTTCAACCAACTCATCGAAAAGTACATTTTCAGGAGTGAAGTAAGGCAACTGCCATAAGCTGATTTCAAAACCCTGTTCTTTGAATTCCTTCAGCATTCTTGCCGGATCTGGAAATCTGTCTTTCGGGAAAGTATAGTCATTTCTCCAATCTACACCGAACCAACCCGTATCGAAGTGAATCACGTCAGATGGCACCTTATTTTCACGCAGCTTAGCAGCTACTTCCATACCGTCTTTCTCAGAGAAATAGGTAATACGGCTCATCCAGAAGCCAAAAGACCAAAGGGGAGGCATAGGCGCCTTTCCGGTCAATTCTGTGTATTCATCGAGAATATCTTTTGGGTCTCCAATGAAA
>JABXIP010000287.1 GCA_013373005.1 Cytophagia bacterium
AAAAGTCTGATGATTATGTCAGAAATAGAGGATGGTAACTGGGTGGTAGCCTTTATGCATGGTGGCGAGGAAATTATTAATAGTCTCGATGGTCGTTGGCTGAGTGCTGCAGGAATTGCACTGTTTTGTGGGGCAGTGGGTAAATCGGCCCAATTCCCACTTCAGGTTTGGTTGCCGGATGCTATGGAAGGGCCAACACCGGTTTCAGCATTGATTCACGCAGCTACCATGGTGGCAGCGGGTGTTTTCATGCTGGCGAGAATATTCGTGCTGCTAGATGCACAGGCACTTGAAGTAGTGGCCATTGTGGGAGCAGTTACGGCTTTTATGGCGGCTATCGCTGCCCTCTCTCAATTCGATATTAAAAAGGTATTGGCTTATAGTACCATTTCTCAATTAGGTTACATGGTTCTGGCCATGGGGGTGGGAGCTTTCAGTGCCGGACTTTTCCACCTAATAACCCATGCATTCTTTAAGGCTGGGCTCTTCCTGAGTGCTGGAATTATTATACACCAACTTCACCACTTGGAAAGAGAGGGGCAAAAATTCGATCCACAGGATATGCGGGTAATGGGAGGACTGAGGAAGAAGTTGCCGGTAACCTTCTTTGCTTTCGTGATTTGCTCCTTGGCATTAGTCGGGCTTCCAGGCTTTTCGGGTTTCCTTTCAAAAGATGCAATTCTATTGGACCTGGCTGTCTGGGCAGATATCAAAGGAGGGGGCTTCTACATTCCGGAAGTCTTGGCCTTTATGACAGTGGTATTCACTGGCTTCTATACTTTCAGAATGATATTCCTGGTGTTTTTTGGAGACTTTAGGCTGCCGAAGATTTTGGGGGACGACTCAGTAGTTTCAAGACTCAAAGAGGGTAATTTATGGCTGCTCATTCCTGCTGTAATTTTGGCTCTGCTCTCATTTACATTTCCTTTCGGTTTCAGTTTGAATGCTGAGGACAGCTGGGTAATGCATGCCTTAAAGACGCCTATCTACCTTGTTCCGCAGCCTTATGCGGCCACGAGTTTGGTAGACGTACCAGAAGAAACCTTCCACCACTTGCATAAAACGGTGAATGCCGTTTCTATTCTTTTGGCCTTGGCGGGGCTTATAATCGCCTATCTATCATTTAAGCCCGGGGCGAAAATGGAGAAGAGATTTGTTGAAAGAAGAGAGCCGGTTGGAGTGCTAGGCCAGATTTCATTCTACCATTGGTATCAGAATTCACTTTATCAGAATGTGTTTTTGAAGGCCATCTTAGGCAAGGCGAGAGCCATGGCTTGGTTCGATCAATATATTCTCGATGGAGCAGTTAACCTACTTGCTAAAATTAACGTGATTATTGCTCATCTGACCCGATGGTTCGATCATGTTTTTGTAGACGGTTTGGTAAACCTGACGGCCGCCTCGGTGGGGAAAGTGGGGCAGCTGACGCGCAGTATTCAGTCCGGAAATATCCAGGCACAAATACTCATCACCTTTATATTCTTAATAACCTTAATTTTGCTGCTTATATAGCCTATGGAGCACCTGTTGTCATATATCGTTTTTATTCCACTGATTGGTGCAATTCTGGTCCTTCTGACTCCAAAGGCCTATCAGCATTTGTATAGAGTGTTAGCAATAGGGTCTACAGGACTGACACTATTGCTAACCCTTTTTGCCATCCAAGCTTTCGATGGTGGATTAATACCACAGATTTCGGGTGAAACCAATCTTCAGATGGTCGAAAAATCGGAGTGGTTTAGTTTGAAACTAGGCTCCCTTGGTACCATGTCTGTCGACTATTTTATGGGAGCCGATGGATTAAACATTAGTATGTTACTGTTGGCCGCGATAGTGCTTTTTATCGGTGCTATTGCTTGTTGGAAAATTAAGGAAAAGCAAAAGGCCTACTTCAGTCTATATCTATTGCTGAGTACATCGGTGTTAGGTTGTTTTGTAGCGCTGGACTTCTTCCTTTTTTACCTCTTCTTTGAGTTTATGCTGCTGCCCATGTACTTCCTTATAGGCATTTGGGGTGGACCGAGAAGAGAGTATGCGGCTATTAAATTCTTCCTCTACACATTGGCCGGATCAATCCTCATTCTCATTGTAATGATCGGTCTGTACAACTCAGTATATGACCCTGTAAAAACTGCAGAAATGGCTGGGTTGAGTCTGACGGACTATAGCATAGCAGACATTCAGTCTATGGTGAGTGAGGGAGAAATTGAATCGGAGGCCTTAGTGAAGTCATTCAATATGCTGAACATGGCGGATTCGGCTAACTACATTCCCGGATCATTGCTAGATAGATATGGATCGGTGGCAACTATCTTCGGACAGCCTGCTCGTTGGATTGCCTTCTTGGCCATACTCATTGGTTTTGCCATCAAGCTACCAGCCTTTCCATTCCACACCTGGCTACCCGATGCGCACGTGGAAGCTCCAACACCTATTTCGGTTGTTCTAGCCGGTATTCTTTTGAAAGTTGGTGGCTACGGATTGATCAGAACGGCTTATGCTATATTCCCCGATGCAGCTTTCCATTATGCATGGCTTATCGGATTCATTGGTATGTTCTCCATTATCTATGGAGCAATGAATGCCTTGGCTCAGAAAGACCTTAAGAAACTGATTGCTTTTAGCTCAGTCTCGCATATGGGATTTGTGCTATTAGGTTTGGCTGCTATGACCAGCGAAGGAGTGAGTGGAGCGATCTATCAGATGTTCTCTCATGGCCTTATTTCTTCCATGTTGTTCCTTATTGCAGGAGTCATTTATGATCGAACTCATGATCGAATGATCGAAAATTATGGAGGTTTGGCTCATCAGATGCCGAAGTATACGGCTTTTGTTGGGATAGCCTTCTTTGCTTCTCTCGGACTGCCGGGCTTCAGCGGCTTTGTGGCTGAGTTATTCGTATTCCTTGGCGCATTCAAATCGGCTTCAGTTATCGGAGCTATTCCGGCCTGGATGGCTATCGTGTCAACTTTAGGACTTGTTTTGGCAGCGGGGTACTATTTGTGGACCTTCCAGAAAATGTTTCTGGGTAAATTCTGGGTGAAGGACAAGAAGTGGGCTTCAGATCTGAAAGACCTTACTATTCGAGAATACCTGATGCTGGTTCCGCTGGTTATTCTGATTATCGCCTTCGGAGTTTATCCGGCCTTCCTGCTCGACCTGATTAATTCTGGAGTGGAATCGTTCATCAATCACCTAACTGCATCCATTTAATGATTGGGCTCGCATTGCAGAAAGCGGACGGTCTGGCCGAGCAACTTCAAAGCTTAACTGAAGGAGTTGCCTATCTCTGGCCGGAAATTACGCTGGTAGCAGGTCTGTTGATGGTGTTGCTTTTCGACCTCATATTCAAGAAAAAAAAGGAGATTGGATTGGCTGCCATTTCTATGTCCGTTTTAGCATTCTTGCTGGTTGCTCAGCTGATTTCATTTGTCCCTGATCTTGAGCCTAAAGACCTTTTTGTCGGATTGGTTACTGTTTCTTCCGGGGCGGCTTTGTTTAAAATAGGTTTTACTCTTACCGCATTGGTAGCCTTGATTATGGCGGTACAATCGAAGAAGTATTCCAAAGAATATTTCTCTTCCAGTGAATGGCTTATTAGTCTTTTTGGCTTACTCCTCGGTGCTTTTCTAATGACCGGCAGCTCCAACTTGCTGATGATTTACATTTCTGTTGAAGTGGTTTCAATCAGCTCTTACTTATTAACCGGACTGGGTAAAGGGCTGAAAAAATCAGAGGCTGCCTTAAAATATTTGCTCTACGGAGCTGCTGCTTCAGCTGTCATGCTCTATGGAATGAGCTGGCTTTATGGCCTAACCGGATCGCTTGATATCAATACCGACACATTTATTGTGGGTATCAATTCAGCTCAACCCATGACTTTGAACATTGCCATTTTCATGGTTTTGGTAGGAATACTCTTTAAGCTGGGGGCGTTTCCTCTGCATATCTGGTCGCCTGATGTTTACCAAGCCACTCCAATTCCAACGGTGACGGTATTTTCTATTGTGCCTAAGCTGGCTGCAGTTTTTGTACTGTTTCGGATGGTTTCTTCAACCCATAGCACTGATTTCGATTGGACATTGTGGCTGGGAATTCTGGCTATCGGTGGAATGACCATTGGTAATTTTTCTGCACTCTGGCAGCGAAATGCCAAGCGCATGCTGGCTTATTCTTCTATAGCTCATGCGGCTTTTATGTTGTCAGGTATTCTGCTGTTGAACAGAACAGGTATTGAGGCAACGGTATTCTATGGTTTTGTCTACTTACTGATGAATCTAGCCGCATTTTACCTGATTCAATTTTTCGAGAATGAAGCCGGAACGGTAGACTATGATTCTTTTAAGGGTCTGGGTAAGTCCATGCCTTATTTATCGGTACTACTATTGGTAGTCATGATTTCCCTGACGGGACTCCCACCTCTGGCAGGGTTCAATGCAAAGCTCTATTTATTCTCAGCTGTCTATGATCAATATAGTTCTAGTGGAGAAAAAATTTTATTATGGGTTTTCGTCTTCGGACTTCTCAATACGGTGGTTTCTTTGTTCTATTACATTAGAATTCCTTACCTATTATTCTTTAAGCCTGACAATCAAACTATTGCAGGTCAAAGACAGTTTAATTGGCATATGATATGGGGCACTTTATTAGTCTTGCCCTTGTTCCTATTATTCTTTAGGTCAGATTGGTTTGTTGACCTATTGAATAGTATTAATTTTGTGTTTTGAAAACTTGACATGCTTGAGCCTATAAAACATGAATGTGGTATTGCCCACATTCGTTTAAGAAAACCCCTTCAATACTATATAGATAAGTATGGTTCGGCCACCTATGCGGTGAATAAGCTTTACATCATGATGAAAAAGCAATCGAACCGAGGGCAAGATGGAGTTGGTGTAGCCAACATCAAAATGGGGGTAGATCCGGGTAAGAGATATATCAGCCGCTACAGAACCATTAATTCAGAGCCTGTTGAGGAGATTTTCACTAAAATCGCCAAGAAGTTTGCTAAGGCCAAAAAGAAGGAAGGCTATAATCCTAAGAGTGCTAAATGGCTCAAGAATAATATGGGATTTACCGGTGAGGCCTGGTTGGGTCACCTTCGTTACGGAACCCACGGAGCCAATAGCATTGAAAGCTGTCACCCTTTCCTAAGACAAAATAACTGGAGAAGCCGTAACCTGGTAATGGCCGGTAACTTCAATATGACCAACGTGGATGAGCTTTTTGATGTGCTCATTGAGCTTGGTCAGCACCCCAAAGAAAAAACAGATACGGTGACCGTGATGGAAAAAATCGGTCATTTTATCGATGAAGAGAATCAAAGAATTTTCGATAAGTACAAAAAGAAGAAAGACAACTTTGAGATCACCGAGATCATTGAAAATGAGATGGATCTACAAAGAGTCTTGAAACGCTCTTTTAAAGACTTCGATGGTGGATATGCCATGGTTGGTCTTTTGGGGCACGGTGCTTCTTTTGTGGTAAGAGACCCTCACGGTATTCGTCCGGCCTACAAATACATCGATGACGAAGTAATTGTTGTGGCTTCAGAGAAGCAGGCCATCAAAGCGGCTTTCAATGTGAAGTATGAAGAGATAGCTGAAGTAAAGCCTGGCCATGCCCTAATCGTTCACAAAAGTGGTGAGTGGGATGAAACGCCAATCATGAAGCAGGAAGAGCTGAAGGCTTGTTCATTTGAACGGATCTATTTCTCAAGAGGAAACGATCCGGAGATTTATCAGGAAAGGAAACAACTTGGCCGACTGTTGGTGCCTCAGATATTGAAAGCCATCAATTTCGACCTTAAGAATACTGTATTCTCATATATTCCTAACTCAGCGGAGGTTTCATTTCTTGGAATGATGCAGGGACTGGATGACTACCTGATGGAGAAGCAGAAGGAGGTGATTATCGATAAAAAACCATCTCTCGATGATATCGATCAGATGTTGAGCTTCAGGCCGAGGGTTGAAAAGCTGGTCATTAAAGATGCCAAGCTCAGAACCTTTATTGCAGATGATGCCAGCCGTGATGATATGGTGGCTAATGTGTATGACACCACTTACGAGGTAATCAGGAAGGGTGTTGATACACTTGTGGTTATCGATGATTCAATTGTAAGAGGTACCACACTTGAGAAGAGTATTCTTAAGATGCTTGATAAGTTGGAGCCTAAGAAAATTGTTGTGGTTTCGTCAGCGCCTCAGATCAGGTACCCCGATTGCTATGGTATCGATATGAGTAAGATTAAGGAGTTTGTGGCTTTTAGAGCTATGCTTCAATTACTGAAAGACAAGTATAAAGAGAATCTGCTGGAAGATGTTTATCATGAGGTGTTGGCCAATATGGAATCTAAGGCGCAGCCTAACTACGTGCAGAAACTCTACAATGAGTTTACCGATGAAGAGCTTTCATCTAAAATCACTGAGATTGTTCGTCCGGAGGATTTGAAAGCCGAATTAGAAGTGGTATACCAGACTGTTGACAACCTTCATAAGGCTTGCCCGAATAACTTGGGCGACTGGTACTTTACCGGAAACTATCCAACCAATGGAGGTATGCGAGTGGTGAATAAGGCCTTCGTGAACTTTATGGAGGGTAAAGAGGTAAGAGCTTACTAGTACGGAGTACAAAGTACCTAGTACAGAGACTTCAGTACTTAGACTGTTGGGGTTGCCACTTGACTTCAGAGTTATCGTCATTCTGAGGGAGGCACGACCGAAGAATCTCCTAGTTCACGCAAGAAATTAAAGGCTTCCATAGGAAGCCTTTTTCATTCGTTATCTCCTCAAATATTTGCTTGAAATCCACGTTTTGTCTTTATACCAATCCGACACACCATGAAGACAAAGCTTTTCCTAATCTCTGTGTTCTCTTGTATTTATTTTATGAGTTCTGCTCAATCCAATTCTGAGCCCAATAAAAGTTGGAATTGGGGAGCCAGGGTAGGATACAACTCCTCTAATTTCGAAGAGTATTCCAAATACATAAAATGGCGATCATCTTTTCATGCTGGTTTATTTGCTGAAAAGAGTATTTCTAAATCAATTAGTATTGAGCCAGGGCTACAATTTTCATCCCAAGGTTCAGGTAGAGAGAATTCGGTAGATATGAGGTTTCATTATTTGCTCATGCCATTATTGGGAAAGTTCTACCTAGGCAAAAGGGTAAATGTGTTTTTTGGTCCTCAATTAGGCTATTTAATTAGTGCGCATCAGGGAGATGGCACGTTTCTACGCGAAGGATTAAACTCTTTTGAGTTTTCAGGTCTGGTAGGCTTTGGCTATGATTTTCAGCAATTCAATCTACAGTTAAGGTATGCTCATGGTTTTACCAAGGCAGCCAAGTATTACTATGGAACGGATGATCCAGTTTTCCAAAACCGTGTGCTGCAGCTTTCTGTAGGAGTTCCTTTGGGTAAGCTCTAGCTTGGTTCGCTCTTTGGTCGCCTGACCACTTGGAGTGGTTTGACGACTAAATCCACGATAATAAAAAAACCACTCATCGAGTGGCTTCATTTATCATTTTGCTCGTCATGCTGAACTTGTTTAAGCATCTATAAGGGGTAGACCCTCAATCAAGTTCAGGGTGACGCAAAGCGTTTACACTGAGAAACTCTCTCCGCAACCACAGGTTCTGGATGCATTCGGGTTGATGAACTGGAAACCCTTTCCGTTCAAACCGTCAGAGAAATCTAGTGTAGTACCTAATAGATAAAGCAAGCTCTTTCTGTCCACCAGAATTTTCACGCCTTTATCTTCAAACACTTCGTCTTTCTCTCTTATCTCGGAGTCAAACTCAAGGTCATACATGAGACCTGAGCATCCACCGCCTTGCACGGCCACTCTTATATTGTGGTTGTCTGTTTTGCCTTCTTTGCTACGTAGCTCAACAATCTTCTCTCTCGCTATATCTGTTACATTTATCATTATGCTACCGGGTTTAATACTACACTAAATACTGTGATGGTGTTAATGTCTCTGCCGTAATAAAGCTTGTCCAAGGCATCGTAGGTATTGCTGGCTCTAAAGTAAGAGGTATGCAATTCATTGTCACCTTTGGCAATCCACTGAATGGTGTAAGAGCTGTATTTGTCTTTGTAAGATTGTACATACTCATACATTTTCTTCAGGGCATCGAGTTTATCTACACCAACTTCCGACTGAAACAGGAATGACTGATTGTGCCTTGGGTTAATGGTGATCAAATCGAGCTTCACTTTTCCTTCAACTGTCTGAAATTCAAAACTCAATTCACTACCCTGAATACCCAGATAGCTCTCGATCTTTCTTTGGAGCTTTACACTTTCTACGTGTATATCTGTTCCTGTTGTCATCATTTTATCGGGTTAAAACGCTTCTTTCACTATATTGAAGCGATTTACTTAACAGGCAACCCGCCTTTTAAGTTCAAGCGTTTGGCAAAGATAACCAATGAAAATCAATTGATTAAGAACTACGAAATGAGAAAAATTGAACACATAGGTATTGCGGTTAAAAGCATAGAAAATTCCAATGTGTTATTTGAGAAGCTTTTTGGAAGAGCGCACTATAAAATTGAAGAGGTAGCCTCCGAAGGAGTGAATACCAGCTTCTTCCACATTGGGCCGAATAAAATCGAATTATTGGAAGCGACTAACCCCGATAGCCCGATAGCCAAGTTCATAGAAAAGAAGGGAGAAGGGATTCATCATATCGCTTTCGATGTGGAAGATATCCGTGCCGAAATGAAACGCTTGCAAGCCGAAGGGTTCACTCTGCTGAATGAACAGCCCAAAAAAGGAGCTGATAATAAACTCGTCTGTTTTCTTCACCCTAAAACCACCAATGGCGTGCTCATTGAGCTTTGCCAGGATGCCGGTTAGTTTAATGTTCATGGTTCATAGTTCCATGTCAGACTATGAACCACAAAGTTCGGAACCTCAACTTTAAACATTGAACCTTAAACTCCTAAACTGAAATTGTATCTTTGCCCCCTGAATCTACATTTATGGCAGAGAAGCGTACGGAATTATCGGAATTAGGAGAGTTTGGATTAATTGACAGACTTGCTGAGGGAATGGAATTGAAAAACTCCAGCTCAGCAGTAGGTATTGGTGACGATGCCGCTGTGATAGATCGCGGAGAGAACTACGGTTTACTTTCAACAGACATGTTGGTAGAAGGCATCCACTTCGATCTTTCTTATTGCCCTCTGCCTCATTTGGGTTTCAAAGCCATTGCCGTAAATGTATCGGATATTGCCGCTATGAATGGCAAACCAGAGCAGGTTACAGTATCGCTTGCTCTGAGCAATCGCTTTTCTGTTGAAGCTGTAGACGCCCTTTTCGAAGGAATGAAAGCTGCGGCCAAAGAGTACAATGTGGATATTGTGGGTGGCGATACCACAGCTTCTCAAAGTGGCTTGGTCATTTCAGTTTCGGTGCTTGGGCAGGTGAGTAAAGGCAAAGTGGTATACCGAAAAGGTGCTGGCCAGAACGACATACTTTGTGCAACAGGCGACCTTGGAGCTGCTTTTATCGGCTTGCAGGTGCTGGAAAGAGAAAAGCAGACCTTCCTTGCCAATCCGGATATGCAACCTAAGATCGATCAATATCAGTATCTGGTGCAAAGACAGTTGAAACCTTCAGCCAGAATGGATATCATCCATGAATTGTCTGAGTTGGGTATTGTTCCAACTAGTATGATGGACATTTCAGATGGTTTGGCCTCGGAGGTACTTCATCTTTCAAAACATTCGGGAGTGAGTTTTGCTGTATATGAAGACCAGCTGCCAATTGATAAGCAGACCTACGATACTGCAGTTGAGTTCAATCTGGATCCTATAACTGCTGTACTTAATGGTGGCGAAGATTACGAATTGCTGTTTACCATCAAGCAAGA
>JABXIP010000387.1 GCA_013373005.1 Cytophagia bacterium
GATAAACTGAGAACTGCACATATAGGGGTAGGAGGAATGGGAATGGAAGACCTTAAGGCTATTTCATCTCATTCATCCGTTGAAGTGGTAGCGCTTTGTGATGTTGATGCCAATAACCTGGCTGTGGCACTGAAGCTTCATCCCAATGCAAAGACTTACAGCGATTATAGAACCATGTTGGATGAAATGAGCAGCGGTATTGATGCGGTAGTGGTTTCTACCCCAGATCATACGCATGCTCCGGCTTCTATGATGGCTATGAATATGAACAAGCCTGTTTATTGCCAAAAGCCTCTGACGCACCATGTGACTGAAGCGAGAGCCATGAATCAACTGGCTGCAGATAAGGGCTTGATAACCCAAATGGGTATTCAGGTACATTCGTTTTACGATTACAAACTGGCTACAGAGCTAATCAGGTCAGGAATTATTGGTAAGGTGAAAACTGTTAGAGCGTGGTCACCTAAGAACTGGGGTTATGATGGGCCGGTGCCTGAGGGCAGCGACCCTGTTCCATCTACCTTAGACTGGAACTTATGGCTTGGTACTTCTGCAGAGAGACCTTATAAGGATGGAATTTACCACCCTGGTAACTGGCGCAAGCTGGTTGACTATGGTTGTGGCACGCTTGGCGATATGGGAGTGCATATTTTCGATACGCCTTACAATGCGTTGGCATTAGACATTCCTAAGACCATCAAAACAGAATGTAGAGAACCCAATGGTTTCGGTTTCCCTGAACATAATACAGTGACTTATGAATTCCCTGGTACTGAATACACGACCAAGAAATTCAAATGGGTTTGGTACGATGGTTCTGGCGCTCCGGCAGCTCATAAAGATTTGGTGCTTCCAAATGGTGATGAATTGCCAGACCAGGGCGCCATGTTTATCGGTGAGAAGGGAAGATTGTTGTTGCCACACTTTATGCAATTGCCAAGACATATCGTTAAAGGAGAGTATGTAGATCTGAAGCTGGATGACTTCAAATATGTAGGTGAGCCGGTAAGAAACTATGAGCAGGAAGGTAAGAAGCATTACCATCAGTTTGTAGATGCATGTCTTGGCGATGATAAAACCAGCGCTCCATTCTCCTATGCTGCAAGGTTAACCGAAACCATTTTGCTTGGAGTAATTGCTGGCCGGTTTCCGAATAAGAAGCTTCACTGGGATAGTGAATCGGCCAAGTTCAGAGAAGAAGAAGCTAACGCATTCCTCGATGCGCCTTACAGAGAGTTTTAAGAAAAATGTGCATAAAAGAAAAAGCCCTGACGGTTCCGTCAGGGCTTTTTTATATCTCTTAAGTCTAAATTATTGCTGGCTAGCCGTATCTGCTGGTACAGTGCCCAAGCTGGTTCCAGTAGTATCAACCGGAGTAATAGGTGATACATCTTGTCCTTGTCCCTGGCTTTGCTGAGCTGCATCAACGTTAGGGTTCACGAAATTTGCTGTCCCCTTGTCGAGCATCAAACTTGATGACAAGCTGAAAACAATTAGGGCAACAATGAAAACCCAAGTGGCTTTCTCCAAAATATCGGTGGTTTTCTTAACACCAATGATTTGCTGAGCTCCTCCGCCACCGAACTGGCTTGACAATCCTCCACCCTTAGAATTCTGCATCAAAACGATCAGAATCAACAAAATCGCTACGATGATTGCCAATATGATGAATAACTTAAACATTCTATTACTACTTTAATTTTTCAATTTGGGTGGCAAAGTAAGCGCTTTTTTCAGGAAACTTCAAACTGAGTTTTTTATAAATGTCTTCGGCCTTTTTAACCTTACCTTGTTTGGCCATCAATTTGGCTAAGGTTTCTGTCTCGAAGTCTTCTTCTTTGAGTAGCGATTTATCTGCCAGATCTTCAATATCTACTTTGCCTTCAGCTTCGGCCATTCTTTCTCTATCCATTTGAGGCTCATTCTTGATAAACTTTTCAATGATCTCAATCTGATTTTTCTTCTTTTCAGAGATAGGTTTTTTGGGCTTCTTTTCTATTTCACTCTCTACTAACTGACCAGAAAGTAGTGCTTCAATTCTTCGCTTGGTAGCTTCAATTTCAGCAAGGTCATTGTCAATAACTGGGGTTTTTGTTACCTCAGTTTTGGGTACACTTTGCTTTGTTCCTTTTGCCTCTTTCTTCCCTTCAGGTTTCTTCTCTTCCAACTTCACTTTGGTTTCGGCTTTTGACTCTTTTGGAGCCTTGGCTTTTTCAGCTTGCTTAACCTCTTTCTGAGTATCAGTCGCTGCAGGTGTTTCCACCTTTTTCGGTTCTTCTACTTTTGGAGGAGCTACTGTTTCAACAACTGTTTTTTGTGGAATTTCTTGTTTAGGTTCCTTCTCTTTTAAAGCGAAGACGAAGTCTCCTTCAATGATTTCTTTTAAATGAGATCTGTTGGCAGAATAGATGGCTGCCTTTTTTATAAAGGCATCAGTCTTAGGATGCTCTCGCTCTCTAAGCGCCTTTGCTACAACCACATAAAGGCTCTGAAAATACGGGTACTTCTTTCTGTACTCATTCAGTGCTTTTATATCGGCATTGGTAACCTTAGACGGATTTTGTAGTAAAGTGCTAAAGCGTTCTTTGTCCACTCTTTGTTGGGTTGAATAACGAAAATAGAACGAAAATTACCAGCGGGCAACAGCCTCTTGGAAAATGTCGAAGTAAAGTGCGTCAAAAATTTCTTCTACCAAGTCTTCTTCCACGGCATTTAAGGTTGTAGTTGAAGGGTCATAGTCTGCATAGAAAGTGAAGGGTTTCTGAAAACTTGCTTCATCTTCTTGTGTATTCGTAAAAATGACTGCTACCACAATAGTTAAACGCATTAAGCCTGTTCCGTCAGCTCTGGTAGTGCTTCCTGAAGAACTGATAGCCTGTGGTGCTACACGATAGTCAGTAATGCCACCTTCAAACTGCAGGTCGCCTTGAGTTTGAACGATTTCTAATTTGGTTCTTCTCTGAAAGTAGTCTTTAAGTCCTTCAGTAAAGGTTTGCGCCATGTTGGGAGGTCCACTACCAATCTCGTTGATGAAATTGGCAATGCTCACCGTTTTGGTTGTACTATAATCGATGGAAGCGCCATCGAAAGAATAGATGCCACAGCCGCTGAGTGAGAAAATAAGGAGAGTACAAATAGAGAGCGCCTTAGTCAATTTCATATTGCTTGATCTTACGGTAAAGAGTACGCTCGGAAATCCCCAAATCTTGTGCCGCATACTTACGCTTGTTGTTATTTTTTCTTAAGGCCTTAATAATCAGCTCCTTCTCTTTTTCTTCTATGCTTAAAGACTCATCTTCTTCATGAGTAATATCATGAACGTTTTCGTAATCATATTCGTCATCCTCTTCATTAGATCGGGAATTGATGAAAATAGGTTCGCTAAAGTCTTTAGGTTTAGTTTCTGGTGGCAAGGCCGGGGTGCCTTCCATATTTCTAAACAAGTTAGGATTATCTTCAATAACACTGCTATCTACCTGACCGTTTTCAAGAAGGTCATGAACCAGCTTTTTCAAGTCGTTCATGTCTTTTTTCATGTCGAAAAGCACCTTGTAGAGTAGATCTCTTTCACTGAGATTCTCAGAATTTTCAGAAGAGCCACCTCTGTAAATGGCAGGAAGGCTAGAACCCTGCTGAGGTAGATACTTCATCAATGTATCGGCAGAAATGGTTCTGTCCATTTCCAAAGCAGAAATTTGTTCTACCAAGTTTTTTAACTGGCGGATGTTGCCAGGGAAGCGATAACGGAGTAGAATGGATTTGGCATCTTCAGTAAGCTTAATGCTATCTACTCTATATTTTTCAGCAAAGTCTGAGGCAAACTTTCTAAACAGCAAATCGATGTCATTACCTCTTTCGCGCAGTGGTGGAACAAAGATTGGAACAGTACTTAATCTATAGTAAAGGTCCTCTCTAAACTTGCCCTTGTCTACAGCCTCGTGTAGGTTTACGTTGGTGGCGGCTACCACGCGAACATCGGTTTTTTGAACCTTGGACGAACCTACTTTAATGAACTCTCCATTCTCTAAAACCCTGAGCAGTCTGGCTTGGGTTTGAAGTGGCATTTCACCAATCTCATCGAGGAATATAGTTCCTCCGTTGGTTCCTTCAAAATACCCTTTTCTGGATTCATAAGCACCTGTAAATGAGCCTTTTTCGTGGCCAAAAAGCTCGGAGTCGATCGTGCCTTCCGGAATAGCTCCACAGTTGATGGCGATGAATTTACCATGCTTTCTGGGACTCAGCTGATGAATGATTTTTGAGAATGATTCCTTACCACTTCCACTTTCACCGGTAATGAGAACCGTCATGTCAGTAGGAGCTACCTGTGCTGCAACCTGAATGGCATGGTTCAGCTTGGGGCTGTTACCAATTATACCGAACCGTTGCTTTATACTTAGATATTCGTTGTTGCTCAAATCGCTAATTCTTTAATCGACTACTTCACCAAACAGAGTGGCTGCAGTACAGTCGTTGACCAATACATTAACATAATCTCCTTTTTGGTGATTCCCTCTTGGGAAAATAACCACCTTATTGGCCGTGTTTCTGCCCTGAAGTTGCTCTTCAGAACGTTTAGATGTGCCTTCAATCAATACTTTGTGCACTTTGCCCAAGTCGAGCTTATTTCTCTCAAGTGAAATAATTTGCTGCTTGTTAATGATTTCCTGAAGACGTCTTTTCTTCACATCTAGTGGAATATCATCGGCATATTTCTTAGCAGCCAATGTTCCGGGGCGCTCAGAGTAGAAGAACATATAAGAAAAGTCGTACTTCACATAGTCCATCAAAGTGAGTGTCTCTTGGTGTTCTTCTTCTGTCTCAGTACAGAAGCCGGCAATCATATCAGACGAAATACCGCATTCTTCTCCCAAAATTTCACGGATAGCATCAACTCTGTTAATGTACCATTCGCGAGTATAGGTTCTGTTCATCAGATCCAGCACTCTACTATTACCACTTTGGGCAGGAAGGTGAATGTATTTACAGATGTTTTCATACTTCTTCATGGTGTGTAGCACTTCATCAGTAATGTCTTTAGGATGCGAGGTTGAGAAACGTACCCGAAGTTCAGGAGATACATTAGCCACCATTTCAAGCAGATTAGCAAAGTTGATCACTTCAACTTCTTCACCTTTTTTCTCCTTTCTCTCTAACCAAGCCTTGTTGTTCTCATCGGCTGACCATTTGTAGCTGTCAACATTCTGGCCGAGAAGCGTTACTTCTTTGTAACCATTGTCGAAAAGGTCTTGAGCCTCTTTTACTATAGAGAATGGATCGCGGCTTCTTTCTCTACCTCTGGTAAATGGTACCACACAGAAAGAGCACATATTGTCGCAACCTCTCATAATGGAAATGAAAGCTGTCACTCCATTGGAATTCAAACGAACAGGGGAGATGTCGGCATAAGTTTCTTCTCTCGAAAGGAAAGTATTCACTGCCTTCAATCCATCTTCGGCAGATTCTACCAGTTTCGGAAGGTCTCTGTAGGCATCCGGACCAACTACCACATCTACAATCTTCTCTTCTTCAAGCAGTTTTTCTTTCAACCTTTCGGCCATGCAACCCAAAACACCAATGGTCATTTCAGGTTTAGTCTTTTTTACAGCATTGAAGTGATTCAGCCTGTTGCGTACTGTTTGCTCTGCTTTTTCTCTGATGGAGCAGGTGTTCAGGAAAACAACATCGGCACTCTCGAAGTCTGAGGTGGTATCATAACCATTCTCCTTCATAATAGAAGTTACAATTTCACTATCTGCGAAATTCATCTGACAGCCATAGCTTTCTATGTACAGCTTTTTGGTTTTACCGGTGTTTTCCTCTTTTGAGGTTTTTACGGTTTCCATAGCGCTTTCGCTGTTTCTATCGATAATATCAATGTCTTGAATGATATTGCTCATGCCTTTCCCTACTCAATTTTGAGGCGCAAATATAAGTCTTTTCGAGAGAAAATGTGACAGATTGGCAGCGAAGTCTGTCTGGAATCTAAATATTGATCATTCTTTAGAATCGGTAATCAAAACACGTATTTCTACTTATAGAATCAGGTATTTTTAAATCAATCTGTCTGAGTTGGCTTGATTACCTTTGAAGAGTTAATAACAAATACAGTAAAACGTAGTTTATACGGTTGAGGATGGCAGGTCTAACGAGATCTGCCTTTTTTTATGCAAGGACCTCAAATAGGGCCTTGGCTTTCACTAAGCACTCTTCATATTCTTCTTCAGCCACCGAATCATAGGTGATAGCACTGCCAACCTGAAATGAGTATTTCATGGTTTGGGCATTCACAAAAAGACTCCTGATTAGCACATTAAAATCGAAATCTCCTGATGGTTTCATATACCCTGCTGCACCAGAGAATGCCCCACGCTTAGTGTTTTCGTAGTGCTCAATCAATTGCATCACCTTTACTTTGGGTGCACCGGTCATGCTGCCCATGGGGAAAGCATTCTTAATGATATCTACAAAGTGAACATTGTCTTTAGCTTCCGATACAATAGTGGAGATCATCTGATGCACCTGCTGAAAGCTGTAAATGCCGAACATTTCTTCCACCTTAACAGTACCCGATTTTGCTGTTCTAGCCAGGTCGTTGCGTACAAGATCTATAATCATCATGTTCTCGGCCATTTCCTTTTCGCTATTGCGGAGCTCCATTTTAAGTGCTTCGTCTTCAGCCAATGAGCTTCCTCTGGGGCGCGTGCCTTTAATAGGTTGAGAGATAATCTTAGATGCTTGTTTCTTAATAAATCGCTCCGGTGAGGCCGATAGAATATAGTGCTGATTATGTTTCTGAAGGCAGGTAAATGGTTTAGGCGAAATTCGATTCAGCTCCAAAAATGTCTCAACTGGGTTCCAGGTCAATACTTCTCCATGAAATTCCTGACAGAAGTTGATCTCGTAGCAATCTCCCTCTTCAATATGGTTTCGGAGTGCCTCAATGTATTGAATATATTCAGTTTTAGTAACAGAACCTTTAGGTGAAGTAAACTGAGAATCAATCTGTGAAATTTGGGTAGAAAGAATGGTGTCGATTAAGTCCATATCTTCTGACTCAATCCTTATTCCTTCTTCCTCAAAGAATATGATATGTTCTGGCTCAAAAAAGGAGATAGGAGGGAATTCAACGTGGTCGATGTTCTCACTATTCAGCTTTTCTACCTCGTTTTTAAGGTCGTAACCGAGGTAACCAAATAACCAGGAGTTTTGGTGGAATTGTTTGAGTGATTCAAAGGCATTTCCAGTCTCTGCAGCTAGTTTTCTTTTAGCACCAACCGCTAATATCTCCTCAAAGCCAGAGTGTGGGTAGGCTATGTTATTATTCAGATGGAGGGAGAAGAAAACTTCGCTATTAGCCCAGTGCAGGGCTTTTTGAAGCAATTCTTCTTTTGGATAATCCTGATATGAGTAAAACTGGCTCAAGGCAAAATTTTGCCAAAAATGGAGAAAGCTTA
>JABXIP010000060.1 GCA_013373005.1 Cytophagia bacterium
ACTGGTGAACCAACGGATAGAATGGTGAACTGTGCTAACCCTGAGTGTAATGCTCATATACCAATGTCTGAAGAGGCCGGTTGGTTAATGGATGGTTGCTGCTCAGATGAATGCCGTCAGAACCCGGCCAGAAGACCTTATGATGGCACTGGTTACTATCAGAAGAATACCAATCACTATAACCCACTAAAGGGAGTGAAAAGGGAGCCAGCTAAAATTGACTGATGGCTACCAGAAGGATTCCCGAGTCTGAATTAATACTAAATACCAATGGTAGAATCTACCATCTCAATCTTGTGGCTGAGATGGTAGCCGATACTATCATTGTGGTGGGTGATCCCGAGAGAGTACCTAAAATCAGTAGGTACTTCGATAAGATTCATCATCAGGTAGCCAACAGAGAACTGGTAACCCATACAGGAGAAATTGGTGGAAAAAGACTTTCTGTGATCAGTTCAGGAATGGGTACCGATAATGTTGAGCTGTTAATGACAGAGATTGATGCTTTGGTGAACATCGATTTTAGTACCAGACAGGTCAACAGAAGGCTTAAAAAACTCAATATCATTCGCATTGGAACATCAGGTTGTATGCAAGGCGATATTCCCTTGGATTCATTATTGGTGTCCAGAGCTGCATTGGGCTTGGACAATCTCATGAGCTTTTATGCAAGAGAAGCTCAGGAAGAGCTTTCAATTATTGAAAACAAAGTTCAGCGCTTATTGGAACTGCCTTTCAAGCCTTATTTTGCTAAGGGGTCTGAGGAACTTTTTAATCTTTTCAAAGGTGAAATGCATCATGGTGTTACGGTTACGGCACCTGGCTTTTATGCTCCTCAGGGCCGAGAGATCAGGCTTAAGCCTAAGATTTCAGGCTTTATTGAAACACTCGCGTCAACACAAACCAGCTTTGGGAGGTTTACCAACTTTGAAATGGAAACCGCGGGTTATTATGCCATGGCTGAGTTGCTTGGACATGAAATGATTAGCTTAAATGCACTCATTGCCAATAGGGTAAATCAGACATTCTCTGAAAATCATGAGAAGGTAGTTGAAAGCTTGATTCAGTTAGTTCTTGACAAGCTTACTTGTTCTTAGGCTTTAAATTCCCCTGTATTAGTAGATTAAATTCTGTACAAGTCAACACTCCATTGGTAGAGTAGGGGCATGTTTTATAGAGCATTTCTCCGAAGCGATCCCTTTTGGTAATTACATCGTCACCTTTGCAAACTGGGCAGGTGATGAGCTCATTCTCATCGCAACTAATGGTGTTGAGGTAGAAGAACTTGGCATTTACATCGGCACTACCGGTTGTTCCTCTATTATTTCTGAAAGCTTCTTCTGCCTTCTCCAGAATTTCCAGTGTTTCTTTTGAAAACTGTCCTCGGCTGCCTTTAAGCTCCAGGTATTTGTTTAGCCAGTCGATACTTTGAGAGAATTTATTCAGGTAGAATGAATTCTTTCCGAAGTAAAAACAAAAGTCGGCAGACAGGACATCGATTTTATCCAGAGCTGTCATAAAATATTCATCGGCCTGACTGTATTGTGCCAAGTCCATATAATGAACCGCACTATCGATATATCTTCTTGGGTCTTCTTGTTGCGCCTGAGCAAAGAAGGTTACAGAGATAAACAGGGATAAGAGTAAAGTGAGTCTCCTCATAAGTAATAATCAGCCCAAAAATAGTAAAGTCTTGAAACTAAAAAGCCTCGGTTTTTCCGAGGCATGTTTACTTAACAGTATTTAACGCTTTAGTTAAAGTAATTTATTTTGTTGAACCCTTCTTTTTGGGTAACGCAATTTTCTTTCCTGCAAGACTATAAATACCGAGACCGGTGGCAACTACAGCAGCTGTGAGTAAAATAGTTTTTGTTTTCATTTTTATAAGTGATCTCCCTGTTTTAAGACAATGATTGTACCAATTTTGTTACAGTCGTCAGAAATTATTCTTTTGTCTTAGAAAAGTCTCATTATTAACACACTCATTGAACGTAAAACCCCTATTAGAAGGATGCAAAATTTTAAGAAAAATTTCCGCTGGTCATTTTAGGGTTTTAGTCTGATCTATTCTTTACTATTTTTCATCTTTGATAAAGACTTAGAAATGAAAAAACTACTGACCGCCTCTTTGTTGAGTATGGCCTTCTTAAGTGCCTCAAACCTCTTTGCTCAACAGGCTCCACCGGAGATAGATCCTAGAATGTATGATATTGTGAATAATGTTTCAGCTGAAAGGATTGAAGCCGATATAAGAACATTAGCTGGCTTCGGTACACGAAATACCTTTTCAGATACAGTTTCGAATACACGCGGTATTGGTGCAGCTAGAAGATGGGTGAAAGCAGAGTTTGAAAAGATTTCTGCTGAATGTGGGGGATGCCTGGAAGTATTCTATCAGAAAGATCTGGTTACCAAAGAAATGGGAGGCAGGGTGCCTCACGATGCTTATGTGGTTAATGTGGTGGCTGTTCTTAGGGGAACTGACAATCCGAACAACTATGTAATGATGTCGGGTGATATTGATTCGCGTGCTTCAAATACCATGGATTTTACTACAGATGCTCCTGGTGCTAATGATAATGCTTCAGGAATGGCAGGAACAATTGAAGCGGCTCGGGTACTTTCTAAGTACAAATTCAAAAACAGCGTGGCTTTCATTGGCCTTTCAGGTGAAGAGCAAGGATTGTTCGGTGGTGCCGGTTTGGCAAAGTATGCACAGGAAAACGGATGGAATATCCTGGGTATGCTAAACAATGACATGATTGGTAATATAGAAGGGGTTGATGGAGTGATTGATAACCGCACTTTCAGAATCTTCTCAGAGCCAACTCCTGCTAATGAGTCAGATAGAGAGAGAGCGGCAAGAAGGTTTACCGGAGGCGAAGTGGATGGTAACTCAAGACAGTTGGCAAGATATATACACAAGCAGGTACTTACTTATATGCCGGAAATGAATCCGATGATGGTCTACAGACTCGACCGTTTTGGAAGAGGAGGTCACCATAGACCATTTAACGATCTTGGATATCCGGGAGTAAGAATTATGGAGGCACA
>JABXIP010000061.1 GCA_013373005.1 Cytophagia bacterium
GAAGAGGCATCATTGGGTGTGTCTTTACCAGAAAATATAGTATTCAACGCCTCAGCTAAAGGAGGAATGAACAATGTTGAGGCGAAGCTGAAACTACAAACCGACCTAGGAGATGTGACCCTACTGGGGCAGTTCTCTCAAGAAGAAATAATGGCATTCGAGGCTGATATTATGGTTCAAGACCTGCAATTGAATAGTCTTTTGCAGAACGAACAGCTAGATACACTTTCACTTTCTTTGTCGGCTTCCGGAAGCGGAAGTTCAATGAATGATATCACTGCCAAGCTTTCCACTAGTTTTGAAAAGCTCAGGTATAATGGCTACGATTTTTCCAATCTGGAATTGTCTGCCGATCTCAACAACGGTCTGGGGGATGTTAATCTGGCATTCAAGGACGAGAACCTGGATCTGGCACTTTTAACTTCACTGGAACTGGATACGCTCGCCCCAAAAGTTCAGACTAAACTGACGGTAAAGGGAGCAGATTTATATCAGTTGGGCGTTGCAACGGAAGACATCAGAACAGCATTTGAGCTTAATGCAAGTTTTGCCGGAAATGCAGAAGATTTTGACCTTGAATTAGGATTGAACGATGGTGTGGCCATTTACAAGCAAGAGGCTTATAGCTTTGGTAGCTTTGCGGTGAAGGCCAACTCTGCTCAAGACACCTTGAGCGCCAGCATTCAAAGCCGGGCCATTGAATCAAAAATTGGGGCTAACCGAAGTTTAAACGAACTCATCCCAGTTTTTCAGCGAGAGCTGCAACTTTACCTGCATCAAACTGAAACGGTTTCAAGAGACTCCATTAATGATGATACTGTCTTGAAAATGAATATGGTGCTCCGCCAGACACCGATAGTCTCTGAGGTTTTTCTGAAGAGTTTAGAGCGAATGGATTCGGTGTCTATCAATATGGATTTTGACGAGCGAAACCATACTATTTCTGCTGAAATAATGGCTCCTTATCTCCAATATCAAGGCAGTGCGCTTGATAGCCTGGAACTTAAAATCGATGGGCACGGAGATGAGCTTAAGTTCCTTCTTAGCTGGGCGGGCATAAGCTCTGGTCCTGTTGCCATAGATCATACTAAGCTTGAAGGTGAAGTGAACGATGGTCTGATTACTTCAAGATTTTCTGTCATTGAGAATGCAAAAACACTGATCAATATCGGAACGGAAGTGGACATTAGCACAGATACACTTCAGGTTCACATCCTGCCGGATACGCTCATATTGGACAGTACTCCATGGACCGTATTGCCACAGAATCGATTATTGATGGCTAACCAGTTCCTGAGTATTAGGGATTTTGAAATGTCGAATGGCAATGAGAAGTTCTCATTGGAAACCGCCATGCCAAGTGAACAAGCGGAGCATATTGGAGCAACTTTCAGCAATTTCAATCTTTCTACTTTTACGAGCTTACTCAATTCAGAAGAACCAATTATTTCTGGTGTTCTCAATGGTGATGTGGTGGTGGTAAACCCATTCTCTAATTATGGAATTACTGCAGAACTGAGTATTGCTGAACTAGCCGCTATGGAAGTGCCTTTAGGTGAAATGAAGCTTGAGGCCAGCTCAGTAGGCTCAGAAAAATATGATGCTGAACTTTCGCTGTCAGGTGAAGACATTGGCCTTGGACTGACGGGAAGTTATGCTGCTTCAGCTGATGGAGGCGATTTGTCTCTTAATTTGGACATGACCCGGTTGAATATGTCGCTCATAGAGAGGTTCTCTGAAGGAGCAATAGCTGAAACAACAGGTAACCTTTCTGCCAAAGTAGACATCTCCGGAAGCTCAAAAAACCCACAATACAAAGGAACATTGAGTTTTGATCAGGTTGGTTTTTTGGTGAATCAACTCAACTCCAGATTCAACATAAATCAAGATGAGCTAGAAGTGAATAACTCGGGAGTTTTCCTGAATGACTTCGTTATTACCGATGGTGAACAGAATAACTTCAGCCTTGATGGGAAGATCATAACTGAGAATCTGAATAACCCTGAATTCGACCTGAAATTGATAGCCGATAATTTTAAGGTGGTCAATTCCTCTGAGGAAGACAGCGATCTTTTTTATGGGCAAGCAGCTTTGAATGCCAACCTCAACATTACCGGAGATATGCAAATTCCTACTGTAAGAGGAAGCTTGAAAGTGGTAGATGGCTCTCAGCTTACCTTCATTATTCCGGAATCTGAGGCCGAACTAAAGGAACGTGAAGGAGTAGTAATTTTTGTGAATAAGAAGAACCCTGATGATATTCTTACAAGGGTTAGCCAAAGCGAAAGCTCTTCTTTGGCGGCCTCTCTTTCCGGCTATGATGTAGAGACGAATTTCTCAATTGGTGAAGACTCTCAGTTCAAGATTATTTTGGATGAGGCGACTGGAGACAATCTGTTGGTGATGGGCAATGGAGAATTTAATTTATCGCTGGAACCGAACGGTAGAACAACCTTATCGGGCAAATATGAGGTAAGTGGTGGCCACTTCGAGGCCAATCTTTACAATCTGGTACAGCGCAGATTTGAGATCACGCCTGGAAGTAGTATTTCCTGGTCCGGAGACCCTTTAGATGCAGATTTGGATGTAAGAGCCATTTACGATGTAAGAACTTCTGCAGCTCCATTAATGGCAGTGCGAACTTCATCAGAAGGCACTGCTATGGAAACCTCTTATCGTGAGCGCTTGCCGTTTCAGGTTTTTATTAATGTAGATGGAGAGCTATTGGCACCAGCTATTTCTTTCAACCTGGATATGCCGGAAGATGACCGGGGAGCCTTTAGTGGTTCAGTTTATACTCAGGTTCAGCAACTCAACAATCAGGAAGATGAAATGAATAAACAGGTCTTTTCGCTATTGGTTCTGGGCCGATTCTTCCCCAGCTCTGGTAGTGATGGAAGTAAAGGAGGACCGGCCACATTTGCTTTGGACAATGTCAACAAAGTGCTTTCAGGCCAGCTCAATTCCTATTCTGAAAAGATTTTTGGCAATGCGGTAGATGTAGGTTTTGACCTGAACAGTACTTCGAGGGATAGCATCAGTGGTGGAGGCACCCAGACTCAGCTGGGCATTACGGCACAGAAGCAACTTTTCAACGATCGCCTGATTGTTCAGGTAGGGAGCGAGGTAGATGTAGCAGGCAGTAGCAATGCCTCGCAGAGCACTCCCATCATTGGCAACATCAGCCTGGAATATCTGCTAACAGAAGACAAAAGACTTAGGCTGAAAGGCTTCAGCAAAAACAAGTATGAGGGCGTAATCGATGGTCAACTGACCATCTCAGGCATCGCTTTTATATTCACCCGCGAATTCAACAAGTTCAAAGAGTTGTGGGCCAGACAGGTGAAAGAAGAAGTAGAGAAAGGAGGAAAAGAATGAAGCTGCGCTCACTGATATTATACATTTCTACTTTGGCGATCATCTCCTCTTGCAGCGTCAGTCGCTTTGTACCTGAAGACAAGTATTTGTTGAAGTCTGCAGACGTTGAACTCATCTCGGAAGAAAAGAGAAATGATTTGGGATCCGTGGAAGGAGAACTCAGCGAGATCATGAAGCCACAACCGAACTCAAAGCTGCTGGGTATGAGGCTGGGTTTATTGTATCATTATAAAGCGCAACGTGTGAAGCCCGGCTTCCTAATTAAATACCTGAATAAGAAATTTGGCGAGGAACCTGTGTATCTGTCCGACTTCGATTCTCTCAGAGCCATTGATTTAATGGACAATAGACTTGAAAACAACGGTTTCTTTCATCCCAATATAAGCTCAGGCATAGAGCTGAAGAAGCATTTTGCTTCTCTTGATTTCAAAATCAATTTAGACCAGCCTTACGAGCTGGAAAAGTACGAGTTAGACAGTGCCAACAGTAATATTCATACGGACATAAGAGCAAGTCTGGAAGACACCTATTTCACTAAAGGAACCCGGTTCAATCTTGAGCTAATGAAAGATGAACGCGGAAGAATAGACACTTACCTGAAGTCTAAGGGCTACTACAATTTCCATGAAGA
>JABXIP010000246.1 GCA_013373005.1 Cytophagia bacterium
CAAGTCGAAGTTTGAACCTTCAAATGAAGTAATTGAAGTAGAAACCTATGAAGACCACCGTATGGCCATGGCCTTCGCTCCTTTGCTCACTCATCTGAGCATTAAGATCAAAGATCCTTCGGTAGTGAATAAATCTTACCCAAGCTTCTGGGAGCATGTGGAATTAGTCACGGATAATTGAGCATTTCAATTGAATAGATCAAACTTTATCACAGCCACCTCAGCATCATCAAACGGAGATTCATGTGTGAGGCCGTAAAGCACATTATTCTCCCAGTCAATATCGAAGGTAAAGACTGGCACATCCAACTCATAAATATTCAAGGGTTTGCCTGACATGTCAAATGAGAATATGACCTGGCTGTGATAACCGGGCTCACTCATAGATTGGCCTCTATACATTACAAAAAAACGATCGTTACCCACAACAGGGGCAGTGTAAGTCAACATCGTTTCCTTAGTTGGTGCAACCATATAGCCATTTCCGACATTTCTTAATTTCATATTTGGCTCGGTGCTATCAGGGCCCTGAATCCTCTTAACTAGTCGGTATTTGGAATCATATATTTCAAGGATATCCGTATAAGCATTTGCCACGATAAAATTAGAATGATCTGCCGCGGCTCCTAGAAAAGCATAAAACACCTGAGACCTCAAATTCTCCAAGTCTTTGGTAACTTCCGAATCTGGAAAATCACCATGACTTGAAATTATTTTATCCTTAGAGCTAATCAGATTGAATCTAGCAGATGGATTACCTTCATTAGTATCATTAAGATCTAGAAACCGATCTTTTCCCAAATACTTTGGAGATGAGATAGAGGTATTCCTAAAAGTAAGAGTCTTTGTTGGCATTGGTGAACTGCCTTCCAGCACTTTATCCAAATCATAGAAATCCATTCGCTTTTGAATCGCTCCATTCACAACGACAAGGTTATTATCGGCAAATACTTCAATATCTGAGGCATTCTGTAGTTCTCCAGGCCCCATCCCACTGCTTACAAAGCCTACAACAAATTCTCCAGACTTTAGACTGAAAACCTTGACCAGTTGGTCACTTTTCGAATCGGTTACAAAAATTCCATTGGCCTCCGAAGAGACTTTTATTCTGAGGGGGTAATTCAAATTCTCGGAAAGAAAGAGTTCACCATTCAGCCTGATAGTTTTTTCAAAATCTCCTCTATCGAACCTCTCCATTTTCTGAGCATGAATCGAATTACTGAGGAGAAAAAGGAACAAAAGACCTTGAAAGCTAGAGCCAAGTACTTTCATAAAGAATAAGATTGATGTGTTTAGTTAACGTTGCTGTTCTCACAAGATACTTAAAATCAACAAAGTCTGAATGCGAATCACACTTCAGCCCATTTACTTTTTCTAAATTGAATCAATTCCAGTTCAGTGGCGTTAGCCACTCATTACCTTTGATTTATGGCGAAAAAGAAAAAACTCAATAACATCTCTATGGGCGAAGTATTTCGCAGAATTATCTGGCCCAAGAGAGGAATGCTACTTTTTGGTTTAATACTCATTTTACTTCGCAGTGGTGCCAGTGTAGTGCTCCCCAAAGCCACTCAATACCTGATTGACGATGTGGTGACTAAGGGAGATATTGATATGCTTAAAAAGGTGGTTTTGGCCATCCTAATATCAATCATAGTTCAGGCTGGTGCATCATTCACTCTGACCCGAATTCTTAGCGTACAGGCCCAGAAGCTTATCTCTGAGCTCAGGGTTCAGGTTCAGAAAAAGATCCTTTCCTTACCGATCAATTATTTCGACAGCACCAAGTCAGGAGCTCTGGTTTCCAGAATTATGACTGATGTAGAAGGTGTGCGTAACCTGGTTGGTACCGGTTTCGTGCAGCTCATTGGTGGAACCATCACAGCCATTGTGGTACTCGTTCTCTTAATTAACATGAATGCCAACCTCACGGCCTTTGTGTTTGTGCCGGTAGTTGTCTTTGGGTTAATCGCTATGAAAGCATTCGGATACCTTCGTCCTATCTTCAGAAAGCGCGGAAAACTCAACGCAGAGGTTACCGGTCGTTTGACGGAAACCTTAAATGGTGTTCGCGTGATTAAGGGTTTTGGAGCTGAAGAGCAGGAGATCAAAACCTTTGAAACAGGAGTTGAAGAACTCTATCAAAACGTAAAGAAAACCCTTACCGCTACCGCACTGGTAACGAGTTCTGCCACCTTCCTTTTGGCAGGAATTGCCAGTACCGGAATTCTTGGAATTGGAGGTTACTATATCATTCAAGGTAGTATGACCTCGGGTGAGCTGTTTGCCTTTATTGGCTTATTGGCGTTGATGATTGCGCCTATCGTTCAAATGTCCAACATCGGAAGCCAGATTACTGAAGCCTTTGCCGGCTTGGACAGAACCGAGGAGATTATGCTTACCGCTTCTGAAGAAGACGATGAAACCAGAACCGAAGAGCTCGGAACAATTCATGGCGACATCAAATTTGACAATGTCTCTTTCGCATATGAAGAAGATGACGATGTATTGAAGAACATTTCATTCGATGCTCCGGCAGGATCTGTTATAGCCCTGGTGGGTTCCTCAGGATCTGGAAAATCTACCATAGCAGGTTTGGCTGCTACTTTCCTGAATCCAAGAGAAGGAAAAGTAACAGTTGACGGCACGGATCTTTCGAAAATTAAGCTCAAAAGCTTCCGTAGGCAGTTAGGAGTTGTTTTGCAGGATGATTTCCTTTTCGAAGGAACTATTCGGCAAAATATCCTTTTCCCTCGCCCAAATGCTAGTGAAGAACAACTTCAGGAAGCTGTGAAGGCAGCATATGTGAACGAGTTTACAGACCGATTCGAAAAAGGATTGGATACTGTAATCGGAGAACGTGGAGTAAAACTTTCAGGCGGACAAAGACAAAGGCTCGCTATTGCCCGAGCTATTTTGGCAGACCCACGCGTTTTGATTCTAGATGAAGCCACTTCGAACTTAGATACCGAAAGCGAGGCGCTCATTCAGTCGAGTTTGTCTGAATTAATGAAAGGCCGAACTACGTTGGTAATTGCCCATAGATTAAGCACCATTAAAAAAGCAGATCAAATATTGGTGATAGAAAAAGGTAAAATTGCCGAAAGAGGCAACCATGATGAATTGATTGCTAAAGAAGGCAGGTACTATCAACTCTACACCTATCAAGCACGCATTTAATGAACAACAAGGTCAATATTATTAAGAAGGAAGTTCTTTCAGATAACTGGTATACACTCAATAAAATCACCTTCGATTACACTTTGAAGGATGGCTCGGTGCAGCGGCAAGAACGCGAGGCATACGACAGAGGTAACGGATCTACTATTCTTCTTTATAATAAAGAGAAAGGAACCGTTGTTCTCACCAGGCAATTCAGAATGCCCACCTACCTCAATGGTAATGAAAGTGGCTTTCTCATAGAAGCTTGTGCAGGATTGTTGGAAAAGGACAATGCTGAAGATTGCATTAGAAAAGAGACCGAAGAAGAAACCGGTTATCGCATTACCAATGTAAAAAAGGTGTTTGAGAGTTATATGTCGCCAGGTTCTGTAACGGAAATCCTTTACTTCTTCGTGGCAGAATATGAAGATCACATGAAAGTGAATGAAGGTGGCGGAACCGATGAAGAAGAAGACATTCAGGTTTTGGAGCTACCTTTCCAACGCGCCATTGAAATGGTTAAATCTGGCGAAATCAAAGATGCCAAGACCATTATGCTTTTGCAGTATGCTCAAATAAATAGACTTCTTAGCTAAGAGTCCTTCTTGACATTAAGTCGTCAGACCACTCGAAGTGGTCAGACGACTAAACACAAGCTCACTCTTAAGAAAACAGTTTTATTAAGATCCGTTTTATATTACTTTACATACATGAAACGCATTTTATTTTTTTCAGCGCTATTCATGGCGTTCATTAACACCAGTATTCTCGCGCAGGATCCTAATCGCTTTGCTGATGAAGTAAAGAAGTTTGAGAATACAGCCAATAACTATCCTTCTCAGAACCGAATTGTATTTACAGGTAGCTCCAGCGTCAGACTTTGGGTAGATTTTAAATCATACTTCCCTGAGCACAATGTTATCAATACAGGTTTTGGAGGTTCAGAAGCTTCCGACCTCATCCACTATAAAGACCTGCTTATATCTCAGTTCAACCCTAAGCAGGTATTTATCTATGAGGGAGATAATGATATAAACTCCGGCAAATCCGGCCTGGAAATTCTCGCAGACATGAATACTTTGATTACAAGCTTATTGGAGGAAGGTATTGAAAGCGTTGTGATCATTGCCCCTAAGCCAAGCGTTGCGCGTTGGGAATTGAAAGAGAAGTACGAAGTTGTCAATGCTTCGCTCAAAGCTATGGCTGATCTTTCACCAAAAATTCAATATGCTGATGTATGGACCCCCATGTTGAACCCTGACGGAAATGTGAAAACTGATATTTTTATTGAAGACAATCTTCACATGAACAAGAAGGGTTACGACATCTGGATTAAGGTAATAGGCCCTCTTTTGATCAAGCCGTAAAAAAATTTTAAGATTTTTCAATCTTTTGAAAAGCCTTCTCGATCCAACGAGGGGGCTTTTTTCGTTTATGCCTTAAGTGTTCAATACTTACAAACAAAAGTTTTTATGAATATATGTTGAATACTTCATATTAAATTTTAATATTTAGATACCGTTTCACCTAGACGTATGAAAACACTAATCCTCATTACACTCATGCTGGTGACGGGTGTGTCGCCTCTACTCTCATCATTTGATTTAAAAGAGAGCAATTGCGCACCTGTTCCCCCTCTGGATTCAAGCTGTCCTTCAGAGCCAGATTCATCAATAGAGATGTCAGGACTTTCCAGTATCAGCACAGATTCTTCAGACTTTAGAAAAAAAGAGTACCACATCTATTTCGAAAACAGATCGGAAGAGGCTTTGAATGTAGCCATTAGATATAAAGACTATAATGGTGACTGGCAAACAGAGGGTTTTGTAAACCTGGAAGCTGGAGAGAAAAGACACATGGGTGTCTCAGACCAAAAGACATACTTCTACTATGCTGAAAATCAGAAAAAGTGGAAGAAAAAGAAATGGACAGGAAACTACAGTTTTCCGGTCAAGGAAACGGATTTGAACAAACTCCGCTTCGTTAAGCAAGACATTTGGGAGTGTTACGACACTAAAATGTGTAACACATTTGCCGTGTTTAGGTAACGTTGAATAGGGAAGCTGCTGGGGCTTCCCTTATTTTTTGGCCCTTCATCTGAATCGGACAACACCTTTGACAAACTTCTGTCTCCATTTCTGCAGAAACGATGAGCTACATCTAATGCTCTTACTAAAGTTTGTCAAAGGTTGATTTAGGCAGATGGAAATTGACTAGAAAGACAGCCTGGTATTATCCTTCTTTCTCATCTTGAGCGCAGCCGAAAGATCTGTAGCCCCCCTCTAAAGTCGGGATGAAACATCCACCTCCGTCCTTCGGACACCTCCGCCAGCGGAGGACACCAGGGCAACCCAAAACCATACTGCCTTTATTAGTCCTGTACTAAAAACTAACCCCTGCTAAAGATGATATCGGCAAAGAGATAACATGAAACAAAATTCCGACAGCAAAAAATGTCCCTTTTGGGACTTAAGATTGGTAGCCACATTATTACAATATGGCCAATTAGTGCCTTTAGGTACTAAATACCCCCCTTCCCAACATGACATGATGTACCTAAAGGCACATCTTCATTTTTAGTTCTTCTAGTCATCTACATTTTGTCCCGATGGGACAATGAATCCCCTGCCTTTATTGGTCTTGTGACCAACAAATAAAAGCACCTGCTAATTTCATCAGCTTGTTAGTGAAAACACCAACAAGGGCAAACTAGCAAGGGCAAGGCTGATCTACCGAAGCTTTGTAGGCAACACCTTTGACAAACTTCTGTCTCCATTTCTGCGCAAACTATCACTACAGCTTATGCTCTCACTAAAGTTTGTCAAAGGTTGATTTAGGCAGATGGAAATTGACTAGAAAGACTTAAAATAAGCCGGAGACTTTTTTAGTCTACTTCCATACCAGCTGAACATTTCACCATCGACAATTTTCACATCGGTATCTGGTAGCTTCGCCTTGAAATCAAGGACATGCTCTTCCTTAAACGGAAATGGCTCTGAACTCAAGAGCAATACTTGCGGATTGAACTCCTTCAGTTCTTCCAATGCTATTTCAGGGTAACGAGCTTCCTTGACCAGATTTTCAAAGCCTGACTTAATCAGCATTTCACTGATGAAGGTCTCCTGCCCCACTGCCATATAGGGATTCTTCCAGATAAGATAAACAGCGGTTTTTGTTTCGCTGGGCTCTTCCAGTTCTGAAAACACACTCAAAATATCTACAACAATACCCTCCGCCTCTCTTTCTCTTTGGGTTAGCTCTCCTATGCATTCGATCATATCCAGAGCATCATTCAAAGTAGTAATATCACTCATCCAAACCGGATAATTGCTTGCAAGTTCCTGAATAAAGCCTTCTTCGTTTTCCTCCTTGTTACCAATAATCAAGTCAGGCTGAAGACTTTCAATGATATCGAAATGAACTTGCTTTGTTCCCCCTACAATGGTTTTCTCTTTTCTCCAATGCTGAGGGTGTATGCAGAATTTAGTAATACCTACCACCTCAGCTTCAAGCCCAAGATCGTAAAGCAATTCTGTTTGAGAAGGAACCAGGGAAATGATTCTTTTTGGGGCTTCAGGCACATTAACCCTTCGCCCCATTTGATCCTTTACGGTTGGCATTATTTTAAATACCTGAAATCGTGCCCACCTTCCAATTGAATCAGAAATTGATACATCAGTTCAATCACCTGTTCAATATCGGTTTCGTGAGCTGTCTCTACCGTAGTATGCATATACTTCAGTGGAAGCGAGATCAAGGCTGCCGGAACTCCCTCATTGGAATAAGCGAAAGCATCAGTATCCGTACCGGTAGACCTCGAAGCGGCAGATCTTTGGAATGGAATTTTGTTCTTCTCCGCCACATCTATCAGCATATTCAAAAGGTTATTCTGAACAGCAGGGCCGTAAGTAAGTACCGGTCCACTACCCGACTTTTGGTCGCCTTGAAGCTTCTTGTCATACATGGGCGAATGGGTATCGTGGCATACATCGGTACAAATAGCTACGTTAGGCTTAATCTGAGCCGCAATCATTTCTGCACCTCTTAAACCAATTTCTTCCTGCACTGAGTTGACCACATAAAGACCGAAAGGAAGATCTCTTCCTTCTTCTTTGAGCTTTCTCGCCACTTGTGCGATCATATAGCCACCTATTCTGTTATCGAGAGCTCTACCGCACCAGTACTTACCATTCAGCTTAAAAATCTCATCATCGAAAGTGGCAACAGTGCCTACATGAATACCCATATCCAGTACCTCCTGTTTGCTGGAAGCTCCCACATCGATGAAGATGTTTTTCAATGTTGGTGCACTTTCACTTTCCTTCTCACGCACATGGATGGCAGGCCAGCCAAAAACGCCCTTCACCACTCCTTTTGGAGTATGAAGGTTCACTCTCTTAGAAGGCGCAATTTGATGATCGCTTCCTCCATTTCGAATCACATAGATGTATCCATCATCGGTAATGTAGTTCACGAACCAGCTGATTTCATCGGCATGGGCTTCGATCACCACTTTGTATTCAGCTTCGGGATTGATTACCCCGACTGCAGTTCCATAATTATCGGTGAAGTAACTATCGATATACGGTTTCATATAGTCGAGCCAAATTTGTTGGCCGCTCGACTCGAAACCCGTTGGTGATGCGTTGTTTAAATATTTGACTAAAAACTCTTCTTTATCCATCATCTACTTAGTCTTAAACTATTAAAGGGGAATATTCCCATGTTTCTTTTTAGGTAGTGTATCTACCTTATTCTCTAGCATTTTGAAGGCCTTGATGAGTTTGTCTCTGGTTTGCTCAGGAACAATCACCTCATCAATAAATCCCCTTCTGGCCGCTCCATAAGGATTGGCAAACTTAGCGGTATACTCGTCCACCTTCTCCTGCAGTTTGGCTTCAGGGTCATCAGCTTCGGCAATCTCCTTGCGGAAGATAATTTCAGCAGCACCCTTCGCTCCCATTACGGCAATCTCTGCCATAGGCCAAGCGTAATTCATATCGGCACCAATGTGCTTAGAGTTCATTACATCATAGGCCCCGCCATAGGCTTTACGGGTAATGACAGTAATTCTTGGCACAGTAGCCTCAGCAAAAGCATAAAGTAACTTGGCTCCGTTTGTGATGATTCCGTTCCACTCCTGATCTGTTCCAGGAAGGAAACCAGGTACGTCTTCCAATACCAAAAGAGGGATATTAAAGCTATCACAAAAGCGAACGAAACGAGCCCCCTTGGTTGAAGCATGAATATCTAGCACCCCGGCCAATGAAGCCGGCTGGTTACCCACGATACCAATACTTCTCCCCGCGATTCTGGCAAAGCCAACAATGATGTTCTCTGCGAAGTTCTTATGTACTTCGAAAAAGGAATCCTCATCCACCAAATGCTCAATCACCTCATGCATATCGTAAGGTTGATTTGGGTTATCCGGAATAATCTGGTTCAGCCCTTTACGAACTTCATTCTCCAACTCATATTTATAAACCGGAGCATCATCTTCGCAATTTTGAGGCATATATGAAAGTAGCCTCTTGATATCGTTTATACATTGTACTTCATTGGCCGAAGCGAAATGCGTTACTCCACTCTTAGTACTATGGGTACTCGCTCCACCTAATTCTTCTGAGGTAACATCTTCCTGAGTAACCGTTTTCACTACGTTTGGTCCTGTTACAAACATGTAGGAGGTATTCTCCACCATAAAGATGAAATCAGTAATAGCTGGTGAATAAACTGCTCCACCGGCACAAGGCCCCATTACTGCAGAAATCTGCGGAATTAGGCCCGAGGCGCGTGTGTTTCTATAGAAGATATCGGCATAACCACCGAGTGAAACTACACCCTCCTGAATTCTGGCTCCTCCACTATCATTTAAACCAACAATTGGAGCACCGTTCTTCATGGCCAGATCCATAATTTTACAGATCTTTTCAGCGTGAGTCTCGGATAGAGATCCACCAAAAACTGTAAAATCCTGAGAGTATACATAGATCAGTCGGCCATTTACAGTACCGTAGCCTGTAACAACTCCATCACCCAGAAAGACCTGTTTATCAAGACCAAAATCTTTAGCTCTGTGCTCTACGAACTTCCCAATTTCTTCAAAGGAACCTTCATCCATTAGCAAGGCAATACGCTCTCGAGCTGTCAGTTTATTTCTTCCATGCTGAGCTTCGATTCGTTTTTGTCCGCCACCAAGAAGTGCCTTTTGATTCTTCTCTTCGAGCAAAGCATATTTCTCTGCTTTAGAGAGAAGTTTTACTTGAGAAGATTCTGATTTTTTTTCCGCCATAGGTTCTATAAAGTTTCGTAGCCAAAGATATAGACATACACCGAAATATGAATTTCAAACCACCTAATTGTCTCTCTTTACAAGCTAATATTTAGGGAATTAATCCTATATTCGGCCAACTTTTCGAAGAGTGAGGATGAGAAAAGCGGTTATAGACCTAGGCACAAATACTTTTCACCTGTTCATTGTTGAACTGGAGAATGACGTGCTTAAGACACTCTACAAAGAGAAGATTGCCGTGAAGATTGGCAAGAATGGTATCAGCAAGGGCTACATAGCCAAAGATGCCATGAAAAGAGCCGTTCATACCCTCGAAGTTTTCAAAACTGTTCTCGATCAATTCCATACCACCGATGTCATCGGTGTAGCTACCAGTGCTATTAGGAACGCCAAAAACGGTCAGGAACTGCTAGACCAGATCTACGAATCAACTCAAATTGAAATTCAGATCATTAGTGGAGATAGGGAAGCCGAACTCATATTTGAAGGAGTGAGAGCTGCCGGTGCCATTGGAAAAGAAACTCAACTGGTAATGGATATTGGTGGTGGCAGTGTAGAATTCATTCTCGGCAACGACCGCGAGATCTTCTGGAAGCGAAGCTTCGAAATTGGAGCACAGAGACTTCTTGACAAATTCCATAAGAAAGATCCTATGCCCCCTGCCTCGGTAGACGAAATGTTCGATTGGCTGGAGGAAGAGCTTCAAGAATTAAGAGAAGCCATTGAGCAATACAAGCCAACCGGACTCATAGGCTGTTCGGGTACCTTCGATACTTTGGTTGAGATTTTCTTCAAGGAAAGTAAAGCAGACAGACCTATTCACCCCAAAGTGTTTGAACTCCCTATTAAAGCCTATAGAGACATTCACCGTGAGCTCTTAATAAAAGACAAGACTGCCAGGCTTCTTATTCCAGGTATGATTTCGATGCGTGTGGATATGATTGTGGTGGCCAGCTGTCTGATTTCTTATGTAACTGACTTAATACCAACGGAATATATTACAGCTTGCACTTATGCACTCAAAGAAGGTGTGCTATATTCAATGGAACATAAACCTATTGCGGAAAAGCAATAAACATTTTTGATGAATCACTTTAGCTACGATCAATTATATCGTTTCTCCAAAGACATTTTTTTGGCTATGGGTTGCCCGGAAGCCGATGCTGAAACAGCCACTAAAACGCTCCTTTCAGCAGATATGCGTGGCGTTGACTCCCATGGCGTAGCTCGTCTTAGCGGTTATGTGAGACTTTGGGACAAGAAAAGAATTAATGCTACTCCAAAGATCAAGATCATCCATGAGACGCCAAGCACGGCAACTATTGACGGTGATGCAGGTTTAGGTCTGGTTGTCGCTCCTTTCGCTATGAAAGTAGCGATTGAAAAGGCTAAGGTTGCAGGAACTGGCTGGGTGGCCGTAAAGAATTCAAACCATTATGGAATTGCAGGCTACCATGCCATGCAGGCTTTGGATCATGATATGATCGGTATGTCCATGACCAATGCCAGTCCTTTGGTTTCTCCGACCTTCTCTAAAGAAAGAATGTTGGGTACTAACCCCATTGCCGTGGCTATTCCGGCAGACAAACAGCCTCCTTTTGTGGGCGACTTTGCCACTACTCCCGCTGCCAATGGAAAGTTGGAAGTACTTCAAAGAAAAGGAGAAAACGCCCCTCTTGGCTGGATTCAGAACAAGGAAGGGCAAAGTACAGACGATGCCCATGGTGTAACTCAAGGAGGCGCCTGGCTACCACTTGGGGGTGATAGGCTTCATGGTGGACATAAAGGTTTTATCCTAGGCTCGATAGTAGACATCTTCTCTGCTGTTCTTTCAGGAGCTAACTATGGTCCTTGGGCTCCACCTTTTGTAGC
>JABXIP010000524.1 GCA_013373005.1 Cytophagia bacterium
AATTTGGGCCATGGTAAATACCTGAACTACCAGATCAGTTTCTGCCATTAATTTTTTATCGGTATATGGTTCTAGGTTGTCGAATACTGAGACTTCTGCACCCTCAGCCTCCATCCAAGGCACCATATAATCTTTGAATTTATCTGGCTCGTGTCCCGGCCAACCACCGTATAGGAAAAGTACTTTTCTTCCTTTAAGCGAAGGTAGTGGGGCTGGTTTTTCAATAGGTTTTGAGTTCAATTTCAGTGGTTTACCTACGAGTGCGGCACCGGCCAATAATGCAGTTTTACCTAAAAATGATCTTCTGGATTTCATGGGTGAGGTTTTGAATTCGATCAGAAGATATGACATTTCAATTCGGCTTTCAAATCGATCATGTCAATCAACCATATATCCTTCTAATTATTTAGATTAAATATTAATCCTACAGTTCTCTTGAATTGACTGGTCTGGTTTCAAGCTTATTCTTTAAATTCAGCGTTTACTTATATGACTTTAAACCTATTTTAACTCGCTCTATGCAAATCATTGAATCTTCAAAAACCTACGATGTCGTTATTGTAGGTTCCGGTGCAGGAGGTGGTATGGCTACCAAAATACTCTCTGAAGCTGGGTTTGATGTGGCTGTGCTTGAAGCCGGTCCATTTTTCGATCCTGCACAGGATGAATACAGAAATCAATTACGTTGGCCCTGGGAATCCCCAAGAAGAGGAGCCAGCTCAGATCGTAGATCATTTGGTGACTTCGATGCGGCCTATGGTGGCTGGAACATTGAAGGCGAACCCTATACGACAGAACCAGGAACCAGTTTTTATTGGTTTAGATCTAGAATGTTGGGGGGTAGAACCAATCACTGGGGTAGGATTTCTCTTCGCTTCGGACCACTCGATTTCAAGAGAAAGAGTGTCGATGGCTTGGGCGATAACTGGCCCATTGGCTACGAAGATGTGAAACCATACTATGATAAGGTTGATAAACTGATTGGCGTTTTCGGTTCAAAGGAGAATATTCCGAATGAGCCTGATGGCTTCTTCCTTCCTCCGCCAAAACCAAGATTGCACGAACTTTACTATGTGAAAGGTGCTAGAAAAGTGGGTATTCCTGTAATTCCTTCTCGTCTTTCCATCCTTACTAAAAGAATTAACGACCAACGTGGAAGCTGTTTCTACTGTGGTCAGTGTAATAGAGCCTGTATGGCTTATGCCGATTTCTCATCAGGTACATGTCTGATCTTCCCAGCACAACGCGGTGGTGGAAAAGTTCAGCTCTTTACCGATGCCATGGTGAGAGAAGTAACTACCGATAAAAACGGTAAAGCCACTGGTGTTAACTACATCAATAAGGCCGACCGAAAAGAATATCACCTTAAAGCTAAAGTGGTGGTAATGGCAGCTTCTGCCTGTTCAACTGCCCGTATCTTGTTGAACTCTAAGAGTAGTGTTCACCAGCAGGGACTGGGTAATAGCAGTGGTCTGGTTGGTCGTTATTTGCACGATTCAACTGGAGCGAGTCGTTCAGCTTTCATTCCTCAATTGGTTGATAGAAAAATCTACAATGAAGATGGAACCGGAGGTATGCACGTGTATACTCCTTGGTGGTTGAACGATAAAAAACTCGACTTCCCTCGTGGTTATCATATTGAAGTTTGGGGTGGAATGGGAATGCCGGGCTATGGTTTCGGTTTCAATCCGAATGATCTCAACAAGGTAACCGGTGGAGCTGTTGGTGGCTATGGAGATTCTCTACGAGATGATGTTAAACGCTACTTTGGAGCAGTTTTAGGCGTTTCTGGCCGTGGTGAATCTGTTCCGCAGAGAGAAAATCGCTGTGAAATCGATAATAATACAGTAGATGAATGGGGTATTCCTGTGCTCAAGTTCAACTATAAGTGGACAGAGCACGAAGTAAAACAAGCCAAGCACATGCAGGATACATTCGAAGAAGTATTGGGAGCTGCTGGCGGAATTCTGCTAGGAGATAAGCCGGGTGCTGACCGTGACTATGGTTTGACTGCTCCGGGTGAAATCATTCACGAAGTAGGAACTACCAGAATGGGTAATGACAAACGTGAGTCGGTAACTAACAAATACAACCAATTGCACGACTGCGAGAACGTATTTGTAATGGATGCCGGTCCTTTCGTTTCTCAGGCCGATAAGAACCCAACATGGACTATCCTGGCGCTGGCCTGGAGAGCTTCTGATTATTTAGTTGAACAAGTAAAACAAAGAAATATTTAATCATGGACAGACGCGATTCATTAAAATCATTGCTTGTTGGATCTGTTGCCGGAGGTTTACTGGTAACTGGTTGTGCACCAGGTGCAGAAAATGCTGAAGTTCAACAAGGAGTAACCGAAGAAGATTTACCGGGTTACGGCCGAAATGAGAAGGAGAAAGAGCACGACAGGAAGATAATGGCTCAGGAATTTCTCAATGAGCACGAACTGGAAACCATTGCCGTGTTAGTAGATATTATACTGCCGTCAAATGCCGACTTTGGTTCAGCTTCAGATGCTGGTGTCGTAGACTTTATCGACTTCATTGTGAAGGATATGCCAAACAATCAGCTGCCTGTTAGGGGTGGTATTGCCTGGTTAGATTCACATTCGAATAAACTTCATAATAAGGTTTTCAAAGACCTTATATTGGAGCAGCAAAAAGCCATTTGCGATACCATTGCTTATCCGGGAAAGACTCCTGAAGACTTAATGCCGGGTGAGCGATTCTTTACCAGAATGCGTAACCTAACCATGACGGGCTACTTTACCTCAGAAATGGGGATCAAAGACCTGGGGTACAAAGGAAACACGCCTGGTGTTTGGGATGGAATCCCTGCCGATGTACTCGCTGAACATGATGTAGATTACGAACCAGAGTGGTTAGCCAAGTGCGTTGACCAAAGCAAGCGAATGGA
>JABXIP010000110.1 GCA_013373005.1 Cytophagia bacterium
AAATACCGGAGCTGTATCGCTATTCTCCAGTAGATGAGAATAGATCATGCCCAGAATGATGGCGGTTTCCAAACCGAATACCGATTCTGAATTTTGTGATTCTGTTAAAAGATCAATTCCTTCTTTTACTGTCCCCTTCATTCCAAAGAGATTAAAAACCCATTTATAGTTATCTGGGGTGGCTCCGAAAAGAATATTTAATAAACCTTCAGTTCTCAGGTTTAGCTCGAAGCTTGGATACTTCTCTCTATTTTCCCGAATCAGTTTTGTAGTACCTCTTAAACTCCAGAAGGCACTCCATTCATCGCCATATTTAAGTTTAATAAAGGCCCACTGAAGCTTAATTTCCGCTTGAATGGAGCTATTCCATGAGCTTTTGTTTTCGAAGCTTTCGAGCGCACTGAGACGTTCTTCTTCAAGTTGGCTTAAGGAAGCAAAGGCAGAATCGCTTTCGTGGAAAATAAGGTAGAATACATCGTGCAGATTCTGATAATAAATGTCCCTTAAATCATCTTCCGAGGTGGGCTTCGATGGAGTTTGACCTGGGTGAAGGTCGAGATTAAGTAAGCTTTGGGCTGGGGTACTTTGGCCCGATAGACTTAAAGAAAGGGACAAAAAAAATGGATAGACCAATGAGCCTATCCATCCTTTATGTTTTATGAAGTTTTTCAAAAAACCTTAAGCAGTCTTTCTACCTCTTCTTACCTTTTTCTTCTCTTCGGTAACAATTTCGTCAGTTACTTCTGCTAAAATTCTTCCGCAGTGCTCGCAAACGATAATTTTCTTGCTTTCTCTGATGTCAGCTTGTCTTTGAGGAGGAACAACGTTGAAGCAACCACCACAAGCACCTCTGCTTACAGGTACTACTGCAAGACCGTTACGTGCATTGTCTCTCAATTTGGTGTATGAGTTGAGCAATCTTTCTTCAATGTTCTTGGTTGCCTTCTCTCTATCTTTCATGAGCTTTTGCTCATCTTCTTCACTCTCTTTTGTAAGAACTTCTAGCTCACTTCTCTTGGTGTCTAGATCCTTGTTTCTTTCGTCAAGTTCACCCTGAGTTTTAGCGATGTCTTCTTTCTTCGCTTCAATTTTAGCATAAGCCTCTTTGATTCTCTTTTCAGAGATTTGGATCTCAAGGTTTTGAAGTTCGATTTCCTTCGTGATAGCATCGTACTCACGGTTATTTCGAACATTCATTTGCTGCTCCTCATATTTCTTGATGAGCGCCTCAGAGTTTTTAATCTGAGTTTTATGATCGGAAATATTGTCTTCTAACTCGCTAAGCTCGTTATTGAATTTTTCTACTCTGGTTTCGTATCCGGCAATCTCATCCTCAAGATCGGCTACTTCGTCAGGAAGAGCTCCTCTAACTTTTTTAATTTCATCTAATTGAGAATCAATTGATTGCAGCTTTTGTAGCGCCTCTAATTTCTGTGCAACTGTTTTTTCCATTAACCGTGTTTTTAGAAGTATGTTACGGGGTTCGTATTCACCTCTGACAAATAGGTTGCAATATTAGCAAAATTTTCGCTGATAAACGCACCAAGAAGCTCTTTTGTAAATACTTCACTCTCATAGTGTCCGATGTCCGCAATCATCAGTTTTTCTTCTGCATCGAAAAACTCATGATACTTAAAATCGGAGCTTACAAAGGCATCGGCACCTTTGGCTTTAGCCAGGTGAAGCAGAAAGCTTCCTGAGCCCCCACATATTGCAACACGCTTGATGCGCTTATTGTTAACAGGCGTGTATTTAATGGTATTGAGATCCATTGATGTTTTCAAATGTGCCAGAAATTCCTGCTCAGTCAATTCAGAGTTAAGTTCTCCTATCATACCTGAACCAACCTCCTGATTCTTATTCTTCAGTGCCTGCAGGTAATAAGCAACTTCTTCATAGGGATGCGACTTCTTCAAGGCACTCAGAATAGAGCCTTCTAGGTGACTTGGGAAGATCACTTCTACTTTGTTCTCTTCTACAAACTCTTGCTCATTCGACTTTCCGATCGTTGGATTGGCGCTTTCATTTGGCTTAAAGGTACCGGTACCCACTACCCGGAAACTACAATTGGAGTAGTTACCAATATTGCCTGCCCCGGCTTCATGAAGTGCCCCTAAAACCTTGTCCGTATCATCAACTGGAATAAACACTTCAAGTTTGGTAAGGGAAGACGATTTTGGAGCCAGAATTTGAGTGTTCTCAAGTCCTATTTTATCAGCAATCTTTTTGTTGACCCCAGTATGAACACTGTCAAGATTAGTGTGTATGGCGTAGATAGCTATTTCATTTTTGATGGCTTTAATAATGGTTCTTTCTACATAATTTTTGCCATTCAGTTGTTTTAAGCCTCTAAAGACTATAGGGTGGTGTGCCACTATAAGGTTGCAATTTTTGGCTATGGCCTCATCGATTATGCTTTCCACACAATCTAGTGTGCAAAGTATACCTGTTACTTCTTGATTGTGGTTACCAGTGATGAGGCCGGCATTATCATAATCTTCCTGATATGCTCTTGGGGCAATGCTTTCCAGTAAGTCAGTGATATCCTTTATTTTTGCCATATTTGCTGCCTTTTACCGGCTAAGATAGTCAGCTTAATATGAATTACATGAGGTATTTGCTGTTTCCATTCTCGGTGCTTTATGCAGGCATCATGCGGCTGCGCAACAAGCAGTTCGACAATGGTAGCAGGCCTGTAAGCCGATTTGAGAAGATGGTGATTTCTGTGGGTAACCTATCAACGGGAGGGACCGGTAAATCGCCAATGATTGAATACCTCATTAGGCTTCTCTCACAAAAGTATGCGTTAGCCACGGTTAGCAGAGGATACGGCAGAAAGACCAGAGGAGAGCGGATAGCGGGTAATGAAGATTCAGCCAGAACTTTGGGTGATGAACCCTTCCAATTTTTCAGAAAATTTGGAGATCAGATTAAGGTGGTTGTAGGCGAAGAGCGCGCCTTGGCTATTCCACATTTGTTGATGGATTTCCCTGAAACTGAAGTGCTATTGTTAGATGATGCCTATCAGCACCGAAAGGTGGCTAGAGACCTGAATATTATGCTCAGCGACTACTCGGCACCATTTTACAAAGACCATGTACTGCCGACAGGAAACCTTAGAGAAAGCAGGAGTGAAGCCAAAAGAGCTGATGTCATCGTCATCACCAAGTGTCCAGCAGATATTCCAAATAGGAAGGAAATTGAAGAGTCAGTTCGTAGATATAATAGTGGTGCTCCAATATTCTTTTCCAGAATAAAATATGGTGAGCTAAGAAATGCTTTCGGGTCGGGTCGAGTGAAGCAAGAAGTGGCTGCTATATCTGCTATCGCCAAACCAAAGCCCTTTTATCAGCACATTGAAGAAAGTTTTAAGCTTGTCGAAAAGTTCGAATACGTAGATCACTACAACTTCAAATCCTCTGATTTGGATCGAATTTTAAGAAAGCTTAACGGAAAACAGCTAGCTCTTATCACCACAGAGAAAGACATGGTACGGCTTTTGCCTTTTGCCGAGCATCCTTTATTCAAATCATTCGATCTTTTTTATCAACCTATTGAAGTTGAGATTGAAAATGATGCTCAGTTCGAAAAGCTGTTAATAGAGAGCATTGAAGAGAGGAAACGTGAACTGAATTTGTAATTTTGGCCGTGCTTAAGAAAGTCCTTCTGATTATTGGTTTTTGTTGCTGTTGGATTGGGGTGAATGCTCAGAATAATCTCAATTCTTTTAGCAATGGTGCGGACTCTGTGCTCCAGGCCCGTATGAATGCC
>JABXIP010000107.1 GCA_013373005.1 Cytophagia bacterium
CTCCTGTCTTCCCCCTAGGGGGAAGATGTTACCGAGTGCTATTAGGAGCACTATTGCCGAATACTAGCAGCATTTGCTGTCCCTCTCCAAAACGGGGAGGGATAAAAGGGTGGGGCCCCTTCTACCTCACCATCGCCAAATACTTCTCTCTATTGTTCAAAATGGCCCAAACTTCTATAACCAAAAGTACAATAACTAAAGGCAGACCCGATGGAGCCGAAGTAATGTTGATCAGGGTGATTCCCACCAAAATGGGGACCAAAATAATGGCTCCGAGAGCACGGGTTTTTGGTATAATGAAGAGTATTCCTCCTGCAATTTCCATCAATCCAATCAAGGGGATCAACCAGCTGATCTGCATCATGGCTGACATAAGGTTGATCATATCTTGAGGAAGATCCTCCGGAATTGGCATATAATTCAGGAATTTGTTAAGGCCTGCGTTGATGAACATCAGTCCGAAGAGCAGTGATATGATGAGTGTGATTTTCTTTTTCATTTCTTCAATTGTTTGACTCTTACAAAGTTGGAGCAAACAATAGAGATAGTTTGGGGGTAAAGACGACTCTGTATAGGGGGAATTGCGATTTGAATGAGAAAATGAGAAGATCTGAACCAAGCACAGGTAACCGAGCTCTGAGCACCAGTTTCCCATTCACCTAATTCCCCAACTTTACGTCAATTGCCTTATTGAACGGCCTACTGCCTACGGATAAGTTTGCAGTGTACAAAATCTGTAGCGTCTATGCGTTCTCTCAAGATCATTCTCACCCTCAGTACTCTGGCTCTTATCGCTTTTGCCTGCGATCCCAAAGAAGATATTGATCCGACCGTGGAAGCGACTGAAAACATTCAATTCACTCAATTGATGCCTACCACGGCCTATGCCAATGCCACATCCATTATGGTGAGTCCCAATGAAAAGTATATGATCTTCTTTGGGGCTCATAAGCCGTTTTACTCAAAGGATGGTGGGCAAACTGTTCAGGAGCTTTTTGTTTATGGCAATGCAGACCATATTCCCATCAACATCAGCAACGATGGCCTATTCGTGTATGATGGCGGTGTTTACGATCTCGATAACATCCGTTCTGGATCTGCAGCGATAGATTATGCCACTGGGGTGACAGATTCCGGTAAACTGGTCTACATTCAGAACGATGGCTCGAATGGCAAGATTTTCTATGTTAAGGAAAACGGAAATTATGTAAGCACTGGGGTTCGCCTGGAAATAGATGAAGAGTTCTACCTCGGTACATCAGGAGAAAAAATGGGATTCTTCGATTGGCGGAACAGAATCATTGCTGAATTCGATGTCAGCACAAAAACCTATACGCAAACCACGCTCACCGACATGAACTATTCGCGCCTTTACGGTGCCGGAAATAGCCGTACAAAAGTCAAAACCGCTTATAGCTATGGCTATTTCGCTTATGCAAAGGAGGGAGGCGTCATTATGGTGACTCCTGAAAGGGAGATTCTCTATTACGATTATCCTGACGACTACCGCATTTGGCAGAATACAGAAGGGGGTATGAAGCTTTATAAAGACCATGCTTATGTGAATATTTTTGATCGTTGGGGGAATCAAAAGGTGCATGTGGTTACGGGAAACTCGGTTGAGCCGGTAGATCACGATTTCGCGGTATGCCATGCTGGTGATGCGGTCTATACTCAAGGATTTATTGAGAATAGCGACCGATTCAGAGGAGGAATCATCAAAACTAAAAACGGTCGTCAGGAATATCTGCCCCTGGATATGGGCTATCAATATCCATCTGGCTATATGTTCGGGAAGACTTATGTAATTGGTGATTATGCCTTTGCCGAAGACAAAGTGTTCGATACCAAGAGCGGAAAGTATACCACATCTCCAACTGGCGAGATTACCAGTATTTTGTTCGATGGCGGAAGAACCATTGCCTATGCTGAATCAGGAATCTATTCTACAATGAACGGCAAAGACTGGAATTTAGAATCTGATTCTCAACTGGCTCCCGAATTGGTAGCCAAAGGAACTGATGGTGTTTACCATGCGCTAACAGTTGACATAAAAGTTTATGTATCGCCTGGTACCCAGGCCAGCACCTACTCAGTTGATCTGAAAGCTTATACCTCTAGCAATGCCATAGATTGGCAACTGGTGTCGGGTTCTGAAACCAATCATTTAGGTTATGGCCCACGTTTGATCAGTTCCGATGGGGTGGTTTACACCAAAGACACAAATGCGGGTAGTATAGGGTCAGCCAAACTAAGCGAAGATTATGGCGTCACGTGGCAAGGGTTGTTGGATGGTAGAAACTTGACGAAAGATGAACCATTGCCTGATGGTTTTAAGACTAGTCAGTTCGAATTGAGCTCTGGGAAATTTGTGTCCATCGTATTTGAATTTAATGGACAAATGGGGATTTCAGTCTGTGATAGCTCAACAGGAGGTTGTGCCGAGCGAACACTTGATGTGAGTTTTGATGCCTCCGATATGTACACTCATGATGAAGAAATCACGCTGACGGCTAATGACGAATTCGTCTTCAACACCTTAGAGGGGATCTACATTTCTAACAGCCTGAAATAAGATCATGCAACAGTTACCATTAGAGCCGGCCGACATTAAAATGTTGAGGCGCAAGCTGATACCTTTTTTTGCTTTTGCAGGATTCTCAGGAATGATATTCGCTTTTATTGGTTTTTCCTTTTTGGGCAAATCTAAAGACCCAATGGCCTTCGATGATATTGCACTTTACGTCTTTGTCGGTTTTGGACTTATCTTCTTTGGTGTAGTTGGTTATATGATCTGGGCTGTTTTTGCCGACCTAAAGAGAGGTGTTAAGCACCGCATCAGTGGTATTGTAACCAATAAGAGGCTGAACGTTCATCACAGCCAAACGCATCATTCGCCAACCGGTAGAGGCAACAGCAGTAAAACAACCAGACATTACTACCTGTACATAGATGATGAGGAGCATTCTGTAGAGTTTAAGCACTACAACAAGGCCAAGGTGGGCATGCACATTGTACTTGACAAAGCACCAAAGTCTAAGATGACTTTAGCTTTGGAGATTACAGGCAAAGAGGTAGTTGATCAAGATGCTCATAGGAGCGAAAGTCAAACCAATGGTAAATTCTTACAAACCACTTTTCCTGAAGTTAAGCTTACACCCAAAGATGAAGAGGTATTAAAGAGTCTTTTCAAAAGCCAGCAGAAGGCGAGGTATATCTGGTTAGCGCCAACTTTGGTAATGCTAATCGCCTTTATAGCAAATGGCCTATACGGTCTGTTGGTCTTCTTTTTCCCTGTAGTGATTATTCCTGCATATCAGATTTATAAGATCATTCGGTTATATAGAAACTATCAGCTGAGTAAAAGCTATGGCCTTAAGCGTGGCGTACCTACCATTATTGAAGACAAAACCACCTTTACCTCCAATCGATCTAAAAGTGCGCAAAGACTGAGAACAACTATTGGGGTCATTACTGTGGAGTCCGTTACTTTTGACCAGCTGCAAGTAGGAGACAGGTTAGTGGTTTTCAAGCCGAAATATGGCAAGCAACCCCTCAGCATTATGACCATGGATCAGAAGGAGTATTATTTGTACTAATGGTTGATAGGTGAACTGGTTGAATAGGGAACTGGGGAACTGGTTTATTGGTGATCAGTGCTCAGCAAGTTTATTTTTCAATTCAATCCACCCACCTCTAAATCCCCTCCCAAGAGGAGACTTTTGAGCGTTGCCATCTCCAACATCTTAGCAAGACCTTTATTCTTGCAACGATTATTCCCCTCCTTGGAGGGGTAAGGTGTGGGTGTTTGCAATTCCCCATATCCTCACTAATGACCATTGTCCAATAACGAATTTACTAAGCAATTACGGCAATTGCCTTATTGAGCCGCACTGGGCTAGAAGCTAGGTTTGTAAGCATCAACTAGAGAAAAA
>JABXIP010000232.1 GCA_013373005.1 Cytophagia bacterium
GGATTAACAATCCTTCCGATACGCTCTATATCTTTGGTTCAGTGGTTGGGCGGCACCCTTATCCGGAAATGGTGGCCAGGTTTCAGTCGGTCATCAGTGCTGAAATCAGGACACAATTAAAGGAGAAAGAAGGTACCGAATTACCAAATTATGTGGTGGCCTGTGTGGGTGGAGGTAGCAATGCAGCCGGTGCCTTTTACAATTACTATGACGATGAGCAGGTAGCACTCGTAGCCGTAGAAGCTGCAGGTTTGGGTAACCATACGGGTAAAAGTGCGGCCACTACAGCTCTGGGTAAACCGGGAGTGCTGCATGGAAGCAAAACGCTGTTGATGCAGACAGAAGACGGTCAGGTGGTGGAGCCACATTCCATTTCTGCCGGACTCGATTATCCGGGGATAGGCCCTGTACATGCTCATTTATTTGAGTCGGGAAGAGGGACATTCTATAGTGTTACCGATGAAGAAGCCATGAAAGCAGGAGTACAGCTCAGCCGATTGGAAGGCATCATTCCGGCCATAGAGTCGGCTCATGCCTTTGCTGCACTAAATCAGATGACTTTAAAGTCGGATGATCTCGTAGTGATCAACCTTTCCGGCAGAGGAGACAAGGATCTGGAGACCTATATTAAATGGGGGAAATATTAAATAGATGCTAGTAGCTGGTAGTGAGTATTGAGATCATCTCAATACTAGCTACTCAATACTCAATACTATCATGAATAGAATAGAAAAACTTTTTCAAGCCAAGCCCAACAGAGTACTTAATGTGTATTTCACGGCTGGTTACCCTAAGCTGGATGATACTGTGAGCATTCTCAAGGCCCTGGAAGCTTCTGGAGCTGACCTGATAGAAATCGGGATTCCGTTTTCAGATCCGGTGGCAGATGGGCCAACCATTCAGGCTAGCAACGATGTGGCACTGAAGAATGGCATGACACTGAAACTCCTAATGGAGCAGTTGAAAGATATTCGCAGCCAGGTGAGTGTACCGATTGTGCTGATGGGCTACATCAATCCAATTGTGCAATATGGAATTGAGCGCTTCTGTGAAGATTGTGCCGAACGAGGAATTGATGGGCTCATTTTGCCAGATCTTCCCATGTTTGTGTATATGGAAGTCTTCAAGCCCATGTTCGAAAAGAGTGGACTGTTGAATATATTCCTGATTACTCCGCAGACCTCTGAGACCCGAATCAGGGAAATAGATAACAATTCCAGCGGATTCATCTATATGGTGTCATCTGCCAGTACTACTGGTGCCAAAACCGGAATTTCAGAGGAGCAGGAAGCCTATTTCAAGCGAGTAAATTCCATGGGACTGAAAAATCCGCGTTTGATCGGTTTCGGTATTTCCAATAAAGAAACCTTCGACAAAGCCTGCGAAAATGCCAATGGAGCCATTATCGGTAGTGCCTTCATTAAGGTGCTGGCGCAAGAGGGGGATATGCAAAGCAACATAAAGACATTTATAGACCAAGTAAAGAACTAGTCGATAGTCGACAGTCCATGGTCGATAGCTGCCATGGACTATTGACCATTGACCATTGACTAATATCATGATTATACAATTCGAACAAGACATAAAAGAAAGCCAGAAAGAGGCAATTATCAACCGCATCAAAGGGCTGAAATACAAACCCACAGAGGTAAAAACCCAAAAGGGGGACTACCTGATTGGTATTGGTAAAAGAAACTTCGATATCCGTTCCATCGGACATATGGATGGTATTAAGGACATCCACATCGTTTCAGAAGATTATAAGCTGGTGTCTAAGAAATGGAAAGTGAAAGCTACTACCATTGATCTTGGTGATGGTATTGTCATTGAAGATGGAGGTTTCCAGATCATGGCAGGTCCCTGCTCCATTGAGGGCGAAGACCAAATCAGGAAAACTATCGCTCACCTGAAGGAAAATGGTGTATCCATTATGCGCGGAGGAGTCTTCAAGCCTAGAAGCTCTCCTTATGCCTTCCGCGGAATGGGAATTGAGGGACTTGAGCTTTGGTATCAACTGGCGAAAGAAGCCGGAATTAAGATTGTAACCGAGGTGATGCAGGTTTCGCAAATCGAGGAAATGGATCCTTATGTCGATATCTACCAGGTAGGGGCAAGGAATACTCAGAACTTCAACCTGCTGGACGAATTAGGCAAGAACACTGACAAGCCGGTTATGATCAAGCGGGGTATTTCCGGAACCATTGACGAGCTTTTGTATTCAGCTGAGTATGTATTTTCGGCAGGTAATGAGCGCCTTTTACTTTGCGAAAGAGGAATCAGAACCTATGAAAAGGCCACCCGAAACACCATGGATCTAAATGCTGTGGCAGTGTTGAAAGAAAAGACCCATTTACCGGTAATTGCCGATCCATCGCACGGTATAGGTATCCGTGACTTTGTGGAGCCTATTGCACTCGCAAGCATTATGGCCGGTGCCGATGGGGTAATCTACGAAACGCATGAAAAACCAGAAGAAGCCTATTCGGATGGTCAGCAAACTTTGAACTTCCCTGAGTCAGCCAAACTGATTGACAGAATGAAGAAGACTTTTGCTCTAAGAGAGAGTTTTTAAGGATAGTACGGAGTATTGAGACTTTATTAGAACGTCATTCCCGCGTACGCGGGAATCTACAACTTCTATTGGTCTGTTATTCGCACCTTGGGTTAATCCGTGATACTCAATTTTCTACACATCACCTTTGACAAACTTATGTTGGTGACATTTGAGTGTTCTCGACTCCTGATTACCTTCAAAGTGCAAGTTTGTCAAAGGTTTACCTGCGCATTGTGCTCCTTGATTACCTCTAAATACTCATCCACTACAAACTCTTCTGGAGTAAAACTTTTCACTCTTTTCTTAGACTGTTCCTGGCGGGTAATGCTTCTGGCAAAGCGTCTGATGCTTTCAGAATCATTCAGAATCAGTCCCGGAACTTCTACATTCTCACCGTTATCTCCTTTGGCTACCATGGTGAAATAGGAGGAGTTGCAGTGTTTGATCACTCCGGTCTGAATATTTTCAGATTCAACCCTAACCCCAACCACCATAGAAGTGCGTCCGGTGTAGTTGATGGAAGCCTTTAGTGTCACCAATTCACCGACTTCAATGGGATTCAGGAAATCCACGCGGTTCACCGATGCGGTTACACAATACTGTCCTGAATGCTTGGAAGCGCAGGCAAAGGCTACTTGATCCATCAGGTTAAGGATAAACCCTCCGTGAATTTTACCGCTGAAGTTGGAGTGAGAAGGAAGCATCAATTGAGAAAGAGTGATTTGCGACTCGGTGATAGATTTGAAAGACATGGAATTGTTTAAAGTTTGAAAGTCAAATATAACCAGTTGAACCGTCATTGCGAGAAATGAAACCTGTGATAACAAGGTTTCATGACGAAGCAATCTGCCTGTTCATTGCAACTGCTTTTCAAACAGACAGATTGCTTCGTCTCAATCTTTTGCTAACGCAAAGCTTGATCCTCGCAATGACGGCATGTTATTTGAATAATTCCCCTCCCTGGATGGGTTAGCGGTGGGTGTAATTTCAGTTGGAGAGTTTCATTAAAGCTTCATTTAAGGAGTCCACAAAGTTCACCAACTTTCCTCGATTGCTTTCTCTGATAAAGTCTCTTAAGCTCTTGCTTTCGACCTCATTAAAATCACCTACAATGGCCAACCTGACCTGATAATTCGAGAATTTCTGCAGTATTTCCCCCGCAATTTTAGTCTTTAGGTCGAAGAACTCTGGTGTAATGTTGTACTTATGAATAATCACTCTTCCAACGCCTTGATAATACAGGTTGCCCAAAAGGTCGGTGCCTGAATCTATGTCTGAGATAATTAGCACATCTGAATTGAGTTCCGCAATTTCTTTGTCCTTGAATTGATGAAGTTCAATGTGCATTCTGACAATCAGTTTAGGAGCCACTGGAGGGCAGCTTCATCAGAGTGAAAGACTTTGAATTCGGCACCATAGTTCTCAGCAATGGCTTGTGAATAATAGTTTGTATAAGTTATGGGCCAAACCAGAGCTACTTTAATTTCCTTCTTAATCGTGTTTACAATCTCCATACCCATGTCGTATCTGGAAATGGTTGTGAGCGATATGTTTTTAACATCCAGACCGTTGAATAGAGCGAGCTTCTTATTGTGTTTGAAGCATGCCTCTTTGACTATTTGGGGATAGCTTAGAAATTCTTCCTCGTTGTAGTTTCCAACAGCTTTCACATATAAATACTCCGATTGTACTTCAATTGAATAATTGGCACTCATGCTGATTAGACGTTTTTCCTTCGATAGTTAAACATGCTCGAGGAGATGGTCGCCAAATATGTAAATTTTTCGCTTATACATTAACTATACTCCTATGTATTCATTGCGAGCTATTATGCTTTGACGACTATTTGCTTATTTAGCGCTGGTGATTGAAACTGAATCGAAAAAATGATTATTCAACCTTCTTCAAGGCTTAATACCGTTCAGGAATACTATTTCTCTCAGAAGCTTGCAGAGATTCGCGAGATGATGGCGGAGGGTAAACCTGTGCTGAATTTGGGGATAGGAAACCCCGATGGAATGCCCGCTCCTGAAGTAATTCAAACCTTGCAGCGCAGAGCTGCTCAGGAAGATATGCATGGCTATCAGTCTTATGTGGGTATTCCTGAGTTGAAAAAGGCAATGGCCGATTGGAATAATTGGGCTTATGGAATTACATTGAATCCGGAAAAGGAGATTCTTCCGCTCATTGGCTCTAAGGAGGGAATTACGCATATCTCTTTGGCTTTTCTAGATGAGGGTGATGTGGTGTTAGTACCTGAATTAGCCTATCCTGCCTATGCCGCTGTAGCCAAGATGGTCAAAGCGAAAGTCATCACCTATCCTTTGGATGAAGAAAATGATTATCAACCTGACTGGGACTTTTTAAACGCTCTGGATTTTCGAAAGGTAAAACTAATGTGGGTTAATTATCCACATATGCCAACTGGTGCAGGAGCTACCCTCGATACCTTTAAAAGGTTAGGTGCATTTGCTCGTTGGAACAAGTTTTTGATCTGTCATGATAATCCCTATAGCATGATTCTACCCAACGGAAAGCCTATGAGCTTTCTTGGAGTCGAAAAATGTGAGGATGTGGTGATTGAGCTTAATTCACTGAGTAAGTCATTCAATATGGTCGGTTGGAGAGTGGGTTGGGTTGCAGGACATGAGGACTATATCAAAACCATTCTGAAGGTCAAGTCGAACGTAGATTCGGGTATGTTTAAGCCCATGATGCTGGCTGCTACTGAGGCTTTGAAGCTTAGAGAAGATTGGTTCAGTGAACTGAATGCCAAATACCAGGAAAGGCGTAAGCTGGTTTGGGTCTTGCTCGATAAGATCGGCTGCACTTACAATAAAGATCAGCAAGGACTGTTTGTCTGGGCACGAATACCAAGGCGTTATGAGAAAAGCACTCAGCTAGTTGACGAGCTGCTGTACGAAAAGAATGTGTTTATTACTCCAGGCTCTATATTCGGCACAAAAGGAGATGATTTTGTTCGCATTTCGCTATGCAATAAGCAGTCTGTTTTAGAGGAAGCTATTTCAAGAATTTAGTTTCTAGTAAGTTTACCTAAAAGCCACCTTTGGTGTCCTCACCAAAGGAATGTGAAGTGCAAAAGCTAATGGTCATAGAAATGAACGCGGTGAGGACACCGCTTTTAGCTGGAAGTAGTAATAAAAGGAATCACCAAATGAATGTAACACTGATAGGAGTTGGGCTTATTTCCGGCTCATTCGCGCTAGGACTTAAAAAGAC
>JABXIP010000167.1 GCA_013373005.1 Cytophagia bacterium
AGATGGATGTAATCTTAATTGGCAGCCAGGGGAGGGCTATGGTGGCCCCATGCAAATTGATCATCCTTCGTTTGATCAGGCTACAGACAAAGCCAAGGTATTCGTAAGTCGAATGCTGGACATTGAAAAGTACTATTTCAACATTACTATTAGAGATGAGGATGTGCCGAATTTCACGATTAGCCCTTCGGTCCCCGATCTTGAGTTTATAGAGCTGAATGGTACCGGATATAGTTTTGCCAGTGTGCAAGTCTCTCCCAATAGGGAGTATACATTGGAGGCTCCAGATGGAAAATTTTTGGTGACAGAGTATGGTTTAGGCTTGGGTAGGTCATATGGAAGAAACCCTTACCGAGAGATTAATAATCTCAATTTCGATTTGACCATAGATGATGATGAGATAGGAGAGGTGAAAGATGATGCTTGTCTCAATTCGGTGCTCACTTTTGACATTGATTTTCTAAAGCCAGGCCTTTCGGATGACTACAATAAAATAGAGTGGGACTTTGGAGATGGAGAGACATTCGAAGGAAAGACATTTGAGAAGACTTATGATGAAGCCGGTCTATATAGGATCAGCTGTACACTGTCTACAGCCGAAGATAAATGTATAACTATCCACACCCTTTATCGGGAAATTGAAATTCATGAGATAGTAGCGGAAAGGGTGGAAGGACCCATTTCCTTATGTCCTTATACAGAGAATATTGAGTATACTTTGATTAATGATGGTGGTTATATCTATGACTGGGAAGTTGAAGGAGGAACTATTGTGGGAAGTAGCTCAGGAGAATCCATTATTGTTAATTGGGGGGATGTAAATGAGAATGCCAAGGTTACGGTATATGTCAGCAATGAATATGGCTGTACAGTTGAACCGCTTTACTTAGACGTAAGCCTTGAGTCTACAGACCAGTTGCAGCCGGGGCCGGCTTTTGGTAATGAGGAGGTCTGTTATACAGATAGAGATTATCAAATCTATTACACGCCAGATATTACAGGGGCTACTTTTGAATGGGTCGTTGAAGGTGGAGAGATAATAAGTGGGCAAGACACTCACGAGATTGTTGTTGAATGGAAAGAGCTGCAGGGTAAGCTTTATTATATTCTGAATTTGAACCACTGTTATGGAGCCTCACCCGAGCTGAATGTTATCGTATATGATGAATTGGAGCCCATTCTTACGCCCGTTGATGTGCAATGTAATGACAATGGAGATGGCACAGCTTCTGTAGCCATCAGTGGGGGTAAAATTCCGTACACCATAACATGGTCTAATGGAGATACTGGAACTTCCGCAAAAAGGCTCACTCCGGGAAATTATAAAGTATTGATAGAAGACGCCATTGGTTGCCAGAAGGAATTGGAGTTTACTATAGATGAACCACCTCCGATGAGTGTAGAGGCTTTTTTACGTAAATACTGCAATGGTGAGCCAGATGGTGAGATTTCCATCATTGCAAAAGGAGGTGTAGCTCCCTATACCTATCACCTATATGGTTCATTAGTAGGTAATGACTTTGACAAGCTTCAAGACTCACCCGAATTTGAAAACCTTTATGCCGGTAGATATACATTGGTAGTAACAGATGCCAACCAGTGTACATTCAACCTAACAGTAGACGTAGATGATTTGCCTTTGCTAGAGTTGGAATTAAAGTCGAATCAGCCAGTTTGTCCAGGGGAAACCAATGGAGAAATCAGAGTGCTGGCATCAGGAGGTGTAGAGCCGTATCAATATGAGTGGAATGACAATACACAAGGAGAACTGTTGTCTAATATAGGTACCGGAGATTATGAGGTAAGTGTTACAGATGCTAATGGTTGTGTAGCCACTTTAACTGTCACTAAAGAAGAGCTATTTTCTAAAATGCTTTTCCCCAATTCATTTACGCCAAATGGAGATGGAGTTAATGATTTCTTCGCACCAATTTCTCCGTGTATTCCAGACTACAACATGACAATTTACGACCGATGGGGTAAGGTGGTTTACCAGCAGTTGCAAGATAAGGGTGTTTGGGATGGGACTATGGATGGAGAAGATATGCCAGCGGAGACTTATGTTTACTATGTCTCTTATGATCTTACTAATTCGGCTGGGACCTATACGGAGAATGTTCGAGGCTATGTAAAACTCATCCGTTAAAACCATTTGTCAGGTTTTTAGGGGTTCAGTAAAATATCGTGGATAGTTTGAATAAAATTGATGTTGCTATTAGCAATCTGTTACTACTTTAAGAGTTATTAAAACTGAAAATGATGCCTTTGCATTTATTTTCGTTTTGACCATAAACTACTGATAGAAACACTTGCTGACACTAAGGAGCTCAATTAATTCCATTGTTTGCTCTAGAGATTTTTTTAGGCATCTCTGGCTGCCTTTAGCCGTTTTTTTAGCATTCGTTTGCCAAACCTCAGTTTCAGCCCAAACAGATACTTGGGGAAGAGAATTCTTTGTGAGTCTTTTCGAAAACGAATCCGATAATCAGAAGTTGTTTCTTCATTTCTATTCTGATGGGCCTACTACTGCGGATGTGACTTATGGAACAGGTACACCTGTTACCTATGATTTACCGGGAGGAGAAGTAACCATTGAAGTACCTCAGGCATATGTTTCAAGAGTTACAGCCACATCGAATTTTGTAATTAATCGAAAGGCTTCTGCACATATTGTTTCGAATGATAAAATCAGAGTTTCGTTTAGTAACTCCGCCCAATTCAGTACAGATGCCACTGCGGCAATTCCGGCTACTGCAGGAGGGCATCAATATATCGTTCCGAACTGGTTTGAGCCGCCTATGGGCGCCCTTCCCGCTGAGAATTCTGGAAGGATTCTAATAATTAATACTGGCGGGAGAACGGTTGTAAGTATGACGCCCAAAAATAATATTCCCGGTTGGGCGGCAGGAGAAGAGCGCGGATACATGCTTGAACAAGGCGATGTTTTTTCCATATCAGGAGCTGCAGATCTTACCGGCTTTGAAATTAAGGCTTCCACAGATTTAGATCTAGTGGATTGGCCGGGGCCACCACCTCCACCACCTCCACCTGATTTCTTCGATGATCTTGATTGTCATTCTTTAATAGTCTATTACGGAAATCAGAAATCGTGGGCAGGTCTGTGTTCTGCCCTTCCGGCAAGCCATATGGTAGAAGCTTTACCTCCCGTTACAACCTCGGGAACTGAGTTCATGGTAGTTCCTTTTGGTGGAAGGCTTACATCTCGGCATACCTTTTTCGCTATGGCAATGGAGGATAATACCACATTGACCTATGTGAGTCCGCTGCAAAACGTTACGGTTACTCTAGACAAAGGAGAGAAGACATCCTCTATTTACTCAAACTATCCTTACATTTTAACCTCTG
>JABXIP010000231.1 GCA_013373005.1 Cytophagia bacterium
AACATCTGGACAGCATTGGTATACTGGGCACTGTTGAAGAACTCAGTTCCTTTATAGAAGGTCACTTTTTGATAGGCTGCCCTTACTCTTGGGCTCTTGTCCTGAATTCGTTCAATAAAAGTGATAGCTCTTGAGAAGTCATTAGTATTCAGGAATGCTTCAGAAAGTAAATTATTGGCTTCAGGAATGTATTTTGAAGCAGGGTATTCTCTGATAAATCGATCGAGCGAGGTAATAGCCTGGGAGTATTTTTTAGACTCAAAGTTTACCTTGGCCAAGTTGAAAGAAGCTTCCTCCTGAATTTCTACATTGAATGGAAGCTTGCCTGCCTTGTCGAAGGCAGAAGTAGCAAAAACATAATTATCCTGCTCAACATAAAGCTGGCCTAAATAATAAGAAGCGTATTGAGCTAAAGTATCTTCTTTCAATGCCACTCGCTTGAAGTCCTCAATAGCTGGCTCAGCGTTTCCTAAAGCAAAATTTGAATAAGCAATTCTGTACAAAGTTTGATCATCAATGCTTTGAGCAGCCAACTGGCGGTACAAAGCGTAGAATTCAAGTGCATCGTCATAGCGACTTTCAGCGTAGGCCGACTCCCCAGCCATTTGGTATATCTGGTATAGATAATCCATTCGGGTACGCTCAACATCTACGTTTTTGAACTTGGCAGCGTAAGTCAGCACCTCACCAAACCTCTTCTGCTTGAAGTAAGAACTGGTGATCATGATAGGAACACGATATTGATATTTCTCGCTGTCTTCGGCCTTTCTCAGGTCTACAATAGCCTTATCGAATTGCTGGTCGATATAAGCGAGGTAACCGGCATAATAATTGGCATCAGCCTGATATTCTCCACTTTCCCTTTTGGCCAGATCGAAGTATTTGATTGACTCTTCTTTTCTGTTCAGGCTAAAAGCTGAATAAGCGATCTTAAAATAGGTTTCCGCTCTCTCTTCGGTATTTAAAGCATTCAAATCTGCCAGTTTCAAATACTTATTGGCAGTCTGAAAATCACTCGACTTAAATGCATTAATCCCCAGATTATAATAGGCCTTGGAAGCTTTTGGGTGGCTAGGTCTCTTCTTAACAAACTCAGAGATAAGCTGCGGTCCATCTGCATTATTCAGGTTCAGGGCGCACAGGGCTACATAATACTCGGCATCAGCTTTTTTAATTTCATCTGATCCTTCAAGAAGGTATCGCTCGAATTGCTCTCGGGCAGCGCTGTACTTCTCTTTATCGAGTAGCTCCAAACCAAAACGATAATACTTGTTATCGCTGTTTTGGTGCAATGTACTTTGAGCTTTTAATGACCCGAGCGTTACAAGACTGATGGTGACAATGGTAATAAGGTTCCTCATCAAAATGTATTTGCTCACTTTATCTCTAAACTCTATTAGCTTCTGAATATTGTTGCTCCTCATTGATCTATTCAATGCATCAATTTGAAAACTAATTCTCTTAAAATTTCTTCTTCAGGCATTGAGCCCGAATTAACTCCTTTTGAGCGCAAGTCTGCTTCACGTAGCAGAGAAATGCACTGCATAACTTTATCTAATGGATACCTGGAAGCGGCCACTTTATATTCCTTTACCACAAATGGTGGTAAACCAATGGCTCTGGCCAAACCACTATCTGACTTGTCTTTGGCGCTGTGCAAAAGCAACAATTTGCTATAATAGCTAAACAAAACGGCTATCATAGGAATAATGGAGTTGGCCCGAATATTGGCCGCGAAATAATTCACAATTCGGTTAGCCTTGAGCACATCTCCCTTGGTAATGGCATTCTGCAGCTCGAATACATTGTAGTCTTTATTAATGCCCACATATTTCTGAATATGCTCAGGGGTAATCTCCTCTCCTTCTTTCAGGTTGATAGAAATCTTGCTGATCTCGTTACTCAACCTTTCAAGGTTGTTTCCCAGATATTCTGCCAGTAATTGTACCGACTGATAACCAATTTTCAGCCGCTTGTCTTTGGCATAAGATTCAATCCATTTCGGCACCTCATAATCTCGAAGTTTTGAGGTAGTTAAAAGTGTTGCCTGTTTGCTCAGCGCTTTGGAAAGCGGCTTACGACCATCTACCTTCTTATGCTTATGGGCAAAAACCAGTACAGTGGAAGGTACCGGATTGTCCAGGTAATTCATGAGTAGCTTTTGGCCCTCTTCCTTATTGATGTCTTGAATATCTTTGGCCTCTTTTACAATCACCACTTGCCTCTCCGCCATCATAGGAAATCTTCTGGCAGCCGTAACAATTTGACTTACAGCTACATCTTTTCCATACATAATGGTTTGATTGAAACCCTTCTCAGTTTCGTTCAAGCAATTGTCCTCAATGTAATCGGAAATCTGATCGATGTAGTAGGGTTCTTCTCCTTGTAAAAAATAAACCGGTTCATATTTTCCGGCCTTTAAATCTTGTAAAATCTGCTCGGGAGTTACTGCCATGATCAGTTGTCAAATATACAACCTCGAATCTATTTTCAAGAGAATTCGAACTAAGACTTTTAACACCTGTTTATATTTGTAACAAACAGAGAAAAATGGTTGAATCATTAGTGGAAAAGGGTATTGAAGCATGTAGGGCGGATGATTTCAAAAAAGGCGTGGAATTGTTCAATCAGGCTTTGGAAAAAGAGCCTGAACATATTTCTGCCTTGTATAACAGAGCCAGAGCGTTATCTAAAATTCACAGGTTAGAAGATGCTCTTTCAGATTTTCAGCAGTTAGTTGAGCTGCAGCCTTCTAACGCCACTTTTATAGGAGATTATGCTGTGGCACTTCACTTGAACGGAGATAATGATGAAGCGAAAGCTCAATTCGATATTGCTCTGAAATTGGAGCCTGAGAATCCTTATCGCTGGTCTTCCAGAGCTTTTTTTAATGACCGAATTGGAGAAAGCCAAGAAGCTATTGCTGACTATGAAAAGGCCATTGAATTAGACCCTGAAGATGCTATTGCTTTGAATAACAAAGGCCTGATTGAGGAAAAACTTGGTTATCAGGAAAAATCGAAAAAGAGTTTCGC
>JABXIP010000394.1 GCA_013373005.1 Cytophagia bacterium
AAGACATCACAGCTACCACCTAGACTTTCGGCAATTCCTTTGGCCGAACGGGTAATTAACTCGTGAGCTTTGAATCTCCAGTCTTCGTCCAGGGCTCTGAATGTTCCTGAGATCTTAACCTCATCGGGAATAATATTCTGAGCATGTCCGCCATGAATAGTTCCGAATGTAAGAACAGTCGGAGTTTTAGGGTCGGCATTTCTACTAATCACCTGCTGCAAGGCCGAGATGATTTGAGCAGAAATCACTATTGGGTCAACCGCTCTGTCTGGCAATGCGGCATGTCCACCCTTACCTTTTACGGTTAGATAAATTTCGTCTGCGCTGGCCATGTATTTGCCCTCCCTGAAACCAACCTTACCGGTTTGAATAAACGGCATTACATGTTGACCCAGCATAGCATGAGGCTTTGGATTCTCCAAAGCGCCATCCTTTATCATAAGTGAAGCGCCACCTGGATTTTTCTCTTCTCCCGGCTGAAAAATAAGTTTGACAGATCCTTCAAAACTATCCTTCAATTCAGTCAGAATCTTAGCCGCACCCAATACGCATGAGGTATGTACATCGTGCCCGCAAGCATGCATAACCCCATCATTCTGAGATTTGTATGAGATATCATTTTGCTCGGTAATAGGCAAGGCATCCATATCTCCCCTAAGTGCAACGGTTCTTTTTGTCGGATTCTTTCCCTCAATAAGAGCCACAACGCCAGTACCGGCAACGCCTTCAATCGGATCTAAACCCATTTCCCTAAGCTTGGCCGCTACATACTTAGCTGTCTCAAATTCTTCATAAGACAACTCCGGATTGGCATGTATATGTCTTCTGATATCAATAACATCAGAGGCAAACTGCTTGGCTAAATCCTTTACACGTTGCTGATCAATCATTCTCAATTGGGAATTTATCTGGAACGATGGATGCGGTAGGATAGTAATTTCTAATTTTCCTATACAATGACTGTGCTTCAATCTGCTGGTAAAACTGACCTACTTTAACGAAGTATGTGGGTAGTTTATAGCTGAATTTAGCCTCCCACTCGGGCACTAAATCGAATAATCTATTTCTTACTCTACCAGCCTGCAATTCATCATTCCCGGAGTAAACCAAAATGGTATATCCATCGGCAAGACGAATACTATCATTCTTCACCAACATAGAGTCTATAACCGCATTGAGTTGCTCAGAAATATCGAAACTCACCTTTAGCGGCTCGTTCTGAATTACCTTTTGAGATTTTTGCTCAACTTTGGCCTCTTCCTGAAAAGTGGGTCTGTACTTAGACAAATCGTCAGAGTAGCTATAATCTATCTCCTGACTTTTCTGAGGTACAGACTGTGGACTACAGCCGAGAAAACCCACTGCAGCTACTAACAGTATCAGAAATACATTTTGAATGGACTTACTCATCCAGAAGCACACATTTATTGTTCTTGATATCTTCTTCTACCACCTTGAACTTAACGTCCTTCATTACTTTTCCGTCTGTATACTGAACCGAAACCCTGTCGTTTCTTCCGTATACTTTCTCGGATTTGATAGGGGCTACTTTTTCAACTGGAGGTCTGTTTCTAGTATCCTGTCTCCCAGCCAAAGCACTTTGGCTTTCTTCCTTAGACTCGCTGTAGCTTTGTCTTCTTGCACTTCTAGCTTCTTGAACCCTGTTCGGGTCTTCACTAGGAATAAATGCTTTAGTGAGGAACGAGATGGTTTCTTCATTCACTTTACTCAAGAACACTTTGAACATTTCGAATGCTTCGAACTTATAGATCAAAAGCGGATCTTTCTGCTCGTAAACCGCATTTTGAACCGACTGTTTCAGGTCGTCCATGTCTCGCAAATGCTCCTTCCAAGTCAGGTCAATAACACCAAGCGTAATGGCCTTTTCCATTGCCTTGATCATTTCAGTGTTATTTCCTGAAATGGTTTTCTCAAGGTTAACCGCCACTCCAATTTGTCGCTTACCATCAGCGAATGGAATTAACACATTCTGTACTGTAGCACCTCTTTCTTTATGAATATGCTGCATGAAAGGCAGCGTGCGCTCAGCAATCATTTTGTTCTTCGCCTGATAGGCTGCATAAGCCTCATCATACAAATCATTGGTAAGCGTATTGATATCTGTAGTTCTGAATTGATCTTCAGAAATCTTAGTATCAAGACCCAAGATGCTAATTGAACTCAGTTTTAGAGCATCGAAATCTTCACCCCCTTTGGCACTATTTACAATGTCTTCGCAGGTGTCATACATCATATTCATGATGTCTAGCTGAAGCCTTTCACCTAGCAAAGCATTCTTTCTTCTATCGTAGATTACAGAACGCTGTTGGTTCATCACATCATCATACTCAAGAAGTCTCTTTCTGGTGCCGAAGTTATTTTCCTCAACTTTCTTCTGAGCACGCTCAATGGACTTGGTGATCATAGAATGCTGAATCATTTCACCTTCCTGAAGCCCCATTCTGTCCATGAGTTTAGCAACTCTATCTGAACCGAAAAGCCTCATCAGGTTATCTTCCAGCGACACAAAGAACTGAGACGATCCCGGATCTCCTTGACGACCTGCACGACCTCTTAGCTGTCTATCAACTCGTCTTGACTCATGGCGCTCTGTACCAATAATGGCCAAACCTCCGGCAGCCTTAGAGTCTGGGTGAAGCTTAATATCCGTACCACGACCCGCCATGTTGGTAGCAATGGTCACGGTTCCGGGCTTTCCTGCTTCAGCCACAACATCGGCCTCTCTGGCGTGCTGCTTGGCGTTCAGTACCTGGTGATTAATTTTCTTTAAGTGAAGCATTCTACTCAACACTTCTGAAATTTCGACAGAGGTTGTACCCACCAAGACAGGTCTGCCCTGCTCAGTCAACTCTACAATTTCATCTACTACCGCATTGAACTTCTCTCTTACGGTTTTAAACACTTTGTCTTGTCTATCGTCTCTCTGAATAGGTCTGTTGGTAGGAATTACCACAGTATCTAATTCATAGATTTCCCAGAACTCACCAGCTTCAGTCTCTGCAGTACCAGTCATACCAGCCAGCTTATGATACATTCTGAAATAGTTCTGAAGTGTAATAGTAGCGTAGGTTTGAGTCGCGTCTTCAACCTTCACATTTTCTTTGGCCTCAATTGCCTGGTGCAAACCATCTGAGTATCTACGACCTTCCATCACACGACCAGTCTGCTCATCTACAATCTTCACCTTATTATCTACCACGATATATTCAGTGTCTTTCTCAAACATCGCGTAAGCCTTCAACAATTGGTTGACGGTATGAATACGCTGAGCTTTCACACTATAATCTTTTATCGCTTCATCTTTGGCCTTCAGTTTATCCTCGTCAGAAATACTCTCATCTTTTTCGAGTTGCGCCACTATATCTCCAATATCAGTTAAGATGAAGAAGTTAGGGTCTTCACCCTCACCCGTAATGAGTTCAGTTCCTCTCTCAGTTAGGTTCACTGCATTGCTCTTCTCATCGATAGTGAAGAAAAGAGGCTCATCTGCCTTAGGCATATTCTTTTGATTGTCTTGCAGATAGAAGTTCTCCGTCTTCTGAAGAGCGATCTTAATACCTGTCTCACTCAAGAACTTAATCAATGGCTTATACTTAGGAAGACCGCGGTAAGCTCTGAACAATGCTAAACCACCATCTTGCTCATTTCCTTCTTTAAGCAGTCTCTTAGCATCGTTCAAGTACTGGCTACAAAGCTTTCTTTGCTCATCAACCAGTTTCTGAATTCTAGGTTTTAGTTCATGAAACTCGTGCTCATCACCTCTCGGCACAGGACCGGATATGATCAACGGTGTTCTAGCCTCATCGATTAAAACTGAGTCTACCTCATCGACCATGGCATAGTGATGTCTTTTCTGAACAAGCTCTTTCGCTTCACGAGACATGTTATCTCTCAGGTAATCGAAGCCAAATTCGTTGTTTGTACCATAAGTAATATCACAAGCGTAGGCTTCCCTTCTCTCTTCAGAGTTTGGAGCGTGATTGTCAATACAGTCAATGCTCATTCCATGGAACTGGAATAATGGAGCCATCCACTCAGAGTCACGCTTAGCCAGGTAATTATTCACTGTAACTACATGAACGCCTCTTCCTGCTAATGCATTTAGATAGGCCGGTAGTGTTGCCACCAATGTTTTACCTTCACCAGTTGCCATCTCAGCAATTTTTCCCTGATGAAGCACTATACCACCAATTAACTGCACATCATAGTGAAGCATTTCCCACTTCACCAGGTTTCCGGCAGCCATCCATTCGTTTTTCCAAACAGCTGTTCCAGAAACAATCTGAATATGATCTCCTTTCGCTGCTAGTTGTTGATCCCACATGGTAGCGGTAACTTTCAACTCACCATTCTCCTTAAATCTTCTGGCTGTTTCTTTTACTACTGCAAAAGCATCTGGCAAGATTTTCATTAAGGTCTTTTCGAGGACCTCATTCCTATCTTCCTCCAGTTTATCTATGGCTTCAAAGGTTGCTTCCTTTTCTTGAATATCCAGATTAGGATCATTCTCTACTTTGTCTTGAAGCTCAGCAATCTGATCGTCAATAGACTTTAGGTCTGAAGCGATAATATCCTTCAGTTCAGTGGTTTTATTTCTTAGCTCATCGTCTGTTAAACCAGACAATGTGGCAAATACCTTGTTGATCTCTTCAACGTAAGGGGTCACATCCTTTATATCCCTATCCGACTTGCTTCCGAAAAGCTTTGCCAACCCTTTAGTTAAAACACTCATATCTAAAAATTATGTGCTAAAGTTAGTCTCTTGATGTTAATTAATGAAGGTCTCAGTCATTTCTTTAAACCTGAATTTGACCTTGAAAAACGGCCTCTGCCGGGCCTATTAAATATATATTTGAAAAGCCTCCATTTGCTTTGGCAAAGTCTACTCTCAACTTTCCTCCCATAGCCTCAAGATTGACAGAATTAATGTCTTTGTCAATTGCCATTGAAAGTGCAGCCGCAGTACAGCCTGTTCCACAACTTAAGGTTTCATTTTCTACACCTCTCTCGTATGTGCGAATCTTAAGAGTTTCCCCATTTACTCTCTCTAGAAAGTTAACGTTCACACCATACTTTGAAAATCTATCTGAATAGCGAATGGCCCTACCTTCTATTATAGGATCGATAGCTTCTGTGTTCGAAACATACCTTATATAATGAGGAGAACCTGTGTCTATCAAATAGTCTTCACCTATTTTCTCGAAGGATGCCACATCGTGCATTTTCAAATACACCAAGTCGCCTTCCATTCTGGCTTCATGTTCACCATCGATAGCCAAGAATTTGGTCTCGTTACCAATAATCCCTAAGTAATTGGCAAACATAACCGCACAACGGCTGCCATTTCCGCAAAGCGACTGTGAACCATCGGGGTTAAAGTAGACCATTTCGAAATCTGCCTGATCAGAATTCTCAATGAGAATCACTCCATCCGCTCCAATTCCGAAGCGTCTGTCGCATAGTTTGGTGACCAAAGGAAGATCTGCTCTATCGAAGGTTTTCTCACGATTGTCAATCATGACAAAATCGTTGCCTGTACCTTGATATTTATGAAATGAAATAGTGGCCATTTCTTGATTTTGACTCGATCTTGCAATTAACGAGCCTTTTTTGGAATTGTGACAAAATGACTGGCTTAAAACAAAAAAAGCCCCGAATCGGGGCTTTCAAATATCTTAATAGTCTTCTATTATCTAGAAAGTTTCTCTTTGATACGAGCAGCTTTACCTTGACGGCCTCTCAAGTAGAACAATCTTGATCTTCTAACCTTACCTTTTCTAACTACTTCGATTTTATCGATGCTTGGAGAAAGGATTGGAAAGATTCTCTCAACACCAACACCACCAGACACTTTTCTTACAGTGAAAGTTTCACCGTTAGTGCCTTCATTTTTTCTCTGAATAACAGTACCCTGGAACTGCTGGATTCTCTCCTTGTTTCCCTCTTTAATTTTAACGTGTACGTTAACAGTATCACCTGAGTTGAAAGCAGGCATTTCAGCTCTTCTTTCGTTATTTTCTTCCTCTATAAGTTTGATAAGTTCGCTCATGATTTCTTCGTCTAAAAGCACTACCCGCAAAACGGACTGCAAATATAGATATTAGTTTTTGATTATCTGAATTTTGTGTGAAAATTTATTCATCTAAAAGATCAGGCCTTCTCTGCCTCGTTCGCTCGATAGATTGTTGTGTTCTCCAGTCTTCAATTTTCTGTTGATGACCAGACAAAAGCACCTCAGGAACCTTCATTCCTTTATATTCTGCCGGCC
>JABXIP010000239.1 GCA_013373005.1 Cytophagia bacterium
TCTGCCATAAACATAAGCCTCCAGTGAGTTAATTTCGCACACCTTCAATAATAGTTACAGAAAATGACAACTACTCCAGAACACGATCAAAAAATAGCCAGAATGACATTCTCCTCTGTCTACCCTCACTATGTGACTAAAGTGAAGAAGAAAGGCCGTACGGTTGAGGAACTCCATGAGGTGATTCAATGGCTTACTGGATTTGATGATGCTACACTCAACAAGTTTATTTCTAACAAAGCCACATTCGAAGAGTTCTTTGCTGAAGCCAAACTCCATCCCAATGCCGAATTAATAACCGGTAGCATCTGCGGTTATAAAATCCAGGATATTGTAACGCCATTGACCAAACAAGCGCGCTATCTAGACAAGCTGGTAGATGAACTGGCCAAGGGCAGAAAGATGGAGAAGATATTACGGGTGGCTTAGTTTTTATTGGCAAACAAAATAAATTGCTTCAGGTTTTTTTGAGATAGATTTTCAAAGTCGATTGTGGCTATTTCTACATTACTATTTTTTCAACTCAATGAGCACTTTTCAAATCATTCTGATAGTTCTTAGCTGGATATTGATTCTAGGTGCATTCCTCCCGTCTTTTCGAATTACTCATTGGTCCGTTCGTAATTTCGATTTCATCCGAGTTCAACTCATTCCATTCAAGGTTCTAATCCTTGCGGTATCGCTCTTTGTTATGGAGCTTGACTCTAGTCTGGCCTTAGTCACTCAAGCTCTTTTATGTTTGGCGCTGTTATATCAGATCAAGATTATCCTTCCCTACTTATCATTTTTTGGCCAAAAGAATTGGCCTCAAAAACAAGATAAAACCATCTCAGTCATCAGCGTAAATGTGCTTCAGGAAAACGATGAGTATAACAGGCTAATAAAGCTGATAGATGAATTTCAACCCGACATACTGCTCACTCTAGAAACCAATCTTAAGTGGGAAAAAGCCTTAGAGGCTATTGAAAAGTATTATCCTAAAATGAAAAAAATACCGTTGGAAAATAGATACGGTATGCATTTCTATACCAAACTGAAGGTGAAGGAGATTCAACAGCACTTTCTGATTTCAGAAGAATTTCCGTCTATTGAAGCGCGACTTGAGGATAAAGAAGGAAACAACTTCATCTTTTGGGGTATTCACCCCCCACCTCCAAGCCCTACAGAAGAAGAGACTTCTAAGAAGAAGGATGCTGAGCTTATGAAAGTTGCCACGCGCGTAGCTCAATATGAGCTACCCACCCTTGTCATTGGCGATTTTAATAATGTAGCATGGTCTAGAAGTTCGAAAGTCTTCGCGAAGGTTTCTCACCTGAAAGACACTAGAATTGGCTACGGATTGTGCTCTACCTTTCCTGTCCATTACAGACTCTTGAGATTCCCCTTAGACCTACTTTTCTATTCAGAGGGAATAGAAATAAATAAGCTGCAAAGAATGAGAGACATCGGTTCCGACCACTTCCCATTATTTTCACAATTCACAGTTATTTCCGGAGAACACAAAAACCCAACCTCTATTTCTGAAGAAGACAAACAGGAAGCTGAGGAAACTATAAAAGACGGGATTGAAGAAGTTAAAGAAGAAAAAACTTCATAATATAGTCCATGCGACTGGTTAGGGTAAAGGCACTTTCTGAAGAACAAAAAGCTCAGATTTATGAAATTTGGAATGTAGAATATCCTTCCAAAATAGTTTATAAACACATTTCCGAGTTTGAAGCCTATTTGGAAAAGCTAACCGATCAACATCACATATTAGCACTTGACGAGAATGAAAACGTTAAGGGTTGGTTCTTCGACTTTATCAGGGATGAAGAGCGCTGGTTTGCCATTATCCTAGACAGCAGCCTTCATGGAAAAGGCGTTGGTTCAAAAATGCTCGACTTAGCCAAAAGCTCAAATACAGTCTTAAACGCCTGGGTCACCGACCACAATACTGACCTTAAGCTAAACGGTGAGTACTACCAATCTCCTCTTCAGTTCTATATCAAAAATGGCTTTGAAGTGTTGACAGATGTAAGGATTGAAACGGATATCCTCTCAGCAGTAAAGATTAGGTGGAATAAGACAACCTAATCCTCCATTGCATCGAGGATTTCTGAGAAATCGATTTGCATTCGACTTTGATTTACAGCGCTACCTTATCGAAAGAATCTTAACTTAAGGCGATTATGCTTACCTCCATTATACTTTACTCCGGCTTTGCAGGCATCACCGTTTTCATTGGTGGACTGCTAGCTAATTCCTTTAATCACCATATCAAAGAAACACCTGTCAAGTATGAAATCACTCATACACTCATGTCATTCGGAGCAGGCATTATCTTATCGGCTTTGGCACTGGTATTGGTTCCAAAAGGCATGGAAGAACTCGGCTTGTTTCCTCTGGTTCTGACCTTTTTAGCAGGAGCCATCGCATTTATGTTGCTCGACCAATACCTAGCTAAAAAAGGTGGTCAAATAGCCACATTGCTTGCCATGATGATGGACTTTATTCCAGAGTCCATAGCCCTTGGCGCTGTATTCGCTGCAGATTACGATACTGCGGCTTTACTTGCTGTCATTATTGGCCTACAGAATTTACCTGAAGCTTTCAATTCATATAGAGATCTGGTGCAAAGTGGCTTCAGCACTAAAAAGACCTTGACCATATTCTTTGGGCTCAGTTTCTTCGGAATTATCGGAGCAATGATCGGTCACTTCTTTCTGACAGATTCTCCTCAGCTCACCTCCTATTTAATGACCTTCGCTAGCGGTGGCATTCTGTATTTACTGATTCAAGACATCATTCCGGAAAGTAAAATGGAGAAGAATTACTTAACTTCCCTTGGAGCAATCCTTGGTTTCCTTGTAGGAATCATTGGTGAAAAGATCATTTGATCACATTTTACTAACTAATCCTCGATTGCATCGAGGATTTCTGAGCTGTCGATTGCAACAACCTTTGACAAACTAGTTTCCCTAAAATCTCCAAAAACCAAAGCCTCCTGTCAAAATGGAGGCTTAAGTTTGTCAAAGGTGCAGCTCAACACCCAATTTCCATGTTCACCAATTCACCAGTAACCAATGACTTCTGACCAATCCACCGATTGCATACACTATTTTCAACCCCATAACAATCAAGTCATATTAAAAACCTACCTTTGCGGCTCGATTTGAAGAGCCCAAATGAAGAGCATCAGAAACATTGCCATTATCGCGCACGTTGACCACGGCAAAACCACCTTGGTTGACAAAATCATTCACGCCTCTAAATTATTTAGAGACAACCAGGAATCAGGAGATCTAATCCTTGATAACAATGACTTGGAGCGTGAAAGAGGAATTACCATCCTTTCTAAAAACGTATCGGTTACTTACCAAGATGTAAAGATCAACATCATTGACACTCCTGGTCACGCAGACTTTGGCGGTGAAGTAGAACGTGTATTGAAAATGGCTGATGGCGTAATCCTTTTGGTGGATGCCTTTGAAGGACCAATGCCTCAAACCCGATTTGTATTGGGTAAAGCTCTTGGTTTAGGCCTTACTCCTATTGTAGTGGTGAATAAGGTTGACAAAGAAAACTGTCGTCCTGATGAGGTGCACGAGCAGGTATTCGACCTTATGTTCAACCTCGATGCTACTGAAGAGCAGTTGAACTTCCAGACCATGTACGGTTCATCTAAAAACGGATGGATGAGTAATGATTGGAAGAATCCAACAGACAACATCACTCCCCTTCTAGACAAAATATTAGAAGTAATTCCTGAGGCTCCGGCCCCTGAGGGAACACCTCAGTTTCAGGTAACTTCACTTGACTACTCTTCTTACGTAGGTAGAATTGCTATTGGTCGTGTGTACCAAGGCAAACTGGAAGAAGGTAAGTCAATGGGATTGACTAAAGCTGACGGTTCAATTCAGAGAGTTAGAATCAAAGAACTTCAGGTATTTGAAGGCCTTGGCCGAGTGAAAGTTCCTGAAGTAAAAGCAGGTGACCTTTGTGCTATTGTTGGATTAGAAGACTTTGAAATCGGTGATACTTTGACTGATTTCGAAAACCCTGCTCCAATGCCACGTATTGCTATTGATGAGCCTACTATGAACATGCTCTTCACCATCAACAACTCTCCAGGCTTTGGTTCAGATGGTAAGTTTGTAACCTCTCGCCACCTAAGAGACCGTTTGATGAAGGAGATTGAGAAAAA
>JABXIP010000499.1 GCA_013373005.1 Cytophagia bacterium
AGAGTAGTAACCACCGGAATGAGAATACCTTCAGTTTTAAGAATTTGCTTGGCTAATACTGCTGCAGAAGCATGCGGAATAGCATAATGCACATGCAGCAAATCTAGTTTTTCGTTTTTGGCGACATCCACCATTTTACTGGCCAACGCCAGCTCGTATGGAGGGTATTTGAAAAGAGGATAGGAGCGGATGTTTACCTCGTGATAAAATAGGTTTTCGTTGAAGAAATCTAATCTTGTGGGTTGTGAATAGGTAATGAAGTGTACCTCATGCCCTTTCTTGGCCAAACCCTTTCCTAGCTCTGTGGCTACAACACCACTACCCCCAAATGTTGGGTAACAAACAATTCCTATTTTCATTAATTAAAAGTCACGTTGGAGGTTAAACTCAGAAATACCTGCTAAGGTTCCAAGATTGACTGATAGACAATATCCTGAATTCTGGTTCTTACATTTTCCTCTATAAGTTTGAAGTTCTCACTATCTGGATAAGTTCTGTTGCAGAGGAATATAAAAACTAATTCTTCGGCTGGGTCTGCCCAAATAGAAGCCCCTGTAAATCCGGTGTGCCCGAAGGTACTGGCTGATGCGTACTTGCTTGTTGGGCCGTCTTCCGTTCCGGTAATTGGCTTATCCCACCCCATTCCTCTTCTGTTTTCCATGCTCTGTGGAGTGGTGAAAATTGGGATAGTCCAGGCATTGAAGTATTGCTTGTCAGCATATTGCCCCATCTGCATATTCATCTGTAACAAAATGGCCAAGTCATTCGCATTGCTGAAAAGTCCGGCATGACCAGCGATTCCGCCCATCAAAGTGGCATTTTGGTCATGCACAGTGCCGCAAACAATGGTGTTTCGGAAGTAGGCATCAACTTCTGTAGGGGCAATTTCAGAATAGAAACCTTTTTCAGTAGGCAAATACATGGTTCGGCTTAAGCCTAGCGGTTGGTAGAATTCCCGATTCAAATACTCTTCAACAGGTTCGTCAATAATCTTTTCAATCAGGTGAAAGACTAATTCATAGCCCAAGTCTGAGTATAGATAATCGTATTTTTTCTTACCCTTAGGCATTGGCCTGAGGTCAGAAGTGATCGTCCATTTCCATATAGAATCTGCAAGAGCCAGCGGCAGACTTCTTTCCTGAATTCTGTAGTTATGGTTAGGGCCGGGAGAGTCTGTGAAGTAATCGGTATTCAATTCTCCTTTGTCTACAGTTTTTTCCCAGAAAGGGATGTAAGGTTTTAATCCGGCCTGGTGGCTAAGAATATCCCTAAGCAATAGATCTTCTTTGTTCGTGCCTTTCAGCTCTTCTAAGTAATACCCTATGGGTTTGTTGATATCTACTTTCTTCTCATCATAAAGCTTCATTAGAATCTGAGTAGTAGCAGCGACTTTGGTTACTGAGGCGATGTCATATATCGTCTGATCATCGATTGGCTTTTCTTCTTCATAGGTCTGGAAGCCGTAATTTTTCTGATATATTACTTTCCCTCTTCTGGCTATTAAAACCTGTGCACCTGGAGTGGCTTTTTCATTAATAGCTCGCTGGATGATAGAGTCAATTTTTCTCAGGGAATCGAGGCTCATCCCAGCTTCAACCGGCATGCCATAGCTCAGTCGGTTGGTGGTGAGTGTTTCAATCCCCATGCCTGCTTTGAAGCTGGTGCCAGCCGAGATTGGGAGCTTGCCTTCTGCCTTCAATGCCCCAAAAATAATCTGGGGAGTAATGTCTTGAGTGATACTATTGTCTTCATAGGTGCAGATAATATTCTTAACTCCTTCAAAGTATTTGAGCGAGTAAGCATTGCCCATCACCACTACAATGACATTAGTCTTTTCCTGAAGCTTTTTAATCCACTCCACTTCCTCTGTTTTTACGCCATGTTGATTTCTTGGAGAGTTAGTTATACCCTGAACCGTAACGATTACCTTGTCGTATTGGGCTGCAGAATCGAGGCTTTGGACATTGAGCGAGTCAATTTTCAGGTGGGTGAATTTGGCGTACTTGTCAAGCATGCCGTTGAATATTCCGGCATTGCCTCCAAGGTTGATGGAAGCAAACTTGGTGTCGTCAAGCCTGATGGTTGGGATAAGCAGGTCTGAATTATCTACCACCGTAATGGCCTTTTGATAAAGAATACGATTCAGGTATTCGGCATAGTCATTATTGATTCTCTTGGTCAGGTTTGCAGTTTCAATGGGCTCATAGTTGTTCAGCCCGAACCAGTATTTTGCTTTGAGAATCTTCTTCACTCTTTCATCGAGCATTTCCTGAGTGAGTGTTTCCTTCTTAAGAGCCTTCTCAATTTGCTTCATGGCTTTAGGTACATCTACCGGAAAGAGGATCATATCGTTACCGGCTTGCAGGGCCTTCACATCGGCTTCTCCCGGGTCGTAATATTTGGCTACCCCTTGCATATTCATAGCATCGGTGAATGCAAGTCCTTCAAAGCCCAACTCACCTTTCAATAGATCAGTAACCACATTCTTTGAAAGTGTGGTAGGCATATTCTTGGCACTGTCGAAGGCAGGGATTTGCAGATGAGCCACCATTACACTCATCAGGCTGTCTTTCATCAGCTCTTTGAAGGGATAAAGCTCAGTCTCCGTCATGCGAGCTCTGGAGTGTTTGATTACAGGAAGGTCATAGTGTGAATCTACTCCTGTGTCTCCGTGACCCGGAAAATGCTTGGCATTAGCCATTACACCATTGTCTTGCAGGCCCTTCATGTATTCTATTCCTCTTAGAGCAACTTCTTCTTTGTTCTCTCCAAAAGATCGATAGCCAATGACAGGATTATTTGGGTTCACATTCACGTCAACTACAGGGGCAAAGTTGATATGCATGTTCATTATATGAAACTGGTTGGCCACTTCCTTACCCATTTCATAAATCCATTTCCTGTCCTGAATGGCACCCAATGTCATTTGCTTGGGGAAGTCATAAACGCTGTCCAGACGCATTCCAACACCCCACTCAGCATCCATGGCAATGGCGAGTGGCACTTTGGCCACAGATTGATATTCATTATTGAGTATGGCTTGTCTGTAAGGGCCACCTTGGAAGAAGATAAGCCCACCAATATTATATTGCTGTATGAGTTCTTTTATCTCATCTACATGCTTTTGATCTCTATTGGAGTAAGCAGCAACCATGAAAAGCTGACCTAATCGCTCTTGCGGAGTGAGTGCATTAAACACACTATCAGCCCATTGCTGCTGGGCCACCGTATCAATTTTATG
>JABXIP010000520.1 GCA_013373005.1 Cytophagia bacterium
GGGTGAATCTTTACATCTATAGAAGTGCCATTTCTATTAAGCGTAAGACTTACTTCTTCATCTATTGAAGGTTTAGAGAGGTAATACTCTCTATTCATTCCTGGATCCACAGGCTCACCGTTAATGGCGGTAATCACGTCACCCACTTGTATATTTTTGTCGGAAAAATCTGCGGGGCCTTCGGCCACTACGTGGGTAATTTCATAAGGATTGTCATTGCTATACATCAAACCCAAATTCAAACTGGTGCTGCCATAGAAAGTGCTTTCATCTCTTCCGAAGGAGCTAAAGCCCATATGTGAAGAATTCAGTTCGCCCAATAAGTCATTCAATAGCGTTCTTAACTCTCTTCTGGAGTTCAGGTAAGGGAGGAACTTGGCATACTGGGTTTTCAAATCGTCCCAGTCTTCACCATGGAAGGTTTCGTTGTAGAAGTTTTGCTCAACGCCTGCCCAGGTTTCGTAATAGATTTGGTTGAACTCGCTTCTAAGTGATCTACGGAAGTTGTACTTGATGTCAATGTTCGTAAGCTTTTTACTACCGAGGTTGAGTTTGCTGATCTGTCCCCCGTTATTAACATACAGGTTCTGCTTCACCTGAATTATTCCGCCAGCTCTTCCGGAGCCATCTATTTTTTCGGTCTTGGCTCTTTCGAAAGGCTCGAGCGTTGTCACCCAAAGTGAACGCTGAGCTTCATCGTGATTGGAAGAATACACAATCTGAGTCTTATCTCCTGACTTCACTACGTATGGTGCGCTTTGGCTACCGAAGCTTGGGCCAATATGCTCAAGTTGACGTAATATGTCGGCTTCAAAATCGATGTTCGTTACTGGCCCTTCGTCTTTCTTTCCCTCAGCCTTCTCTTCCTTTTTCTCTTCTTTCTTTTCCTCAAAAACCTTGGCTAGCTCATCAGATTTAAATTCTCCCTCTTGGCGAATAAGCGGAATGCGGTAAATGCGGCCGTTCTGTAATCCATATGGATAGCTTGGCTGGGTACGATTGCTTTCAAAATAAATGTACTTGCCTTCTGGCCCCCAGAATGGATTGGTTTCCGGAACACCCGTTTTGGTATAGTTATGAATGGCCTTGGCTGCAATGTCATAGATGTAGATGTCTTCCTCAAAATCGTTGCGAACAGTGAAGGTTAGGTACTTACCGTCAGGTGAAAAGCGAGGTTGAGGATTGTATAAGCCCCATAGCTCTTCATTGGCAACGGTTTCACTTTTCAAAGTCTCCAGATCTATCAGTCGAACCTCATTGCGGCCGCTGTAATAGGCGCCCGTAGTTAAATCGGCATTGAGCTCAAGGTTGCGGTCGGCACCTAAGTCATTGGTGAGCTGTTTTTCACCAGTTCCAGTGGCGGCATCAATGGTAAAGAGGTTGGTATATCCCCCAACGGTTTGGGTGTAAAGCAATGTCTTATTGTCCTTAAGCCACTTTACCTCAACCACTCTTTCTTCAGCCCTTGTTTTGAGTTGCTTAACAAACTTTCCAGAGATGTCTGAAACAAAGAGTTCGCCACGGCTCACGAAGGCCAGCTTCTTTTCGTCTTGAGAAACATCGAAAGCCGAAATATTTCTATCCGTTGAGAATTCCTGCTCCTGAGCCAGTGTATTATTCTGGAAGATGGAAATATTTACTTTCTGGCTTTTCTTGGCAGCTACATCGTATAAATAAACCTGATAGTCTTTCTCAAATACCACAAAGCCGCCATTGGCATTTACCTGCGGGTCTTTGATTGATGTCTTGAAATTCGTGAGCCTTGTTTTGTTGCCATTTACAAATCCATAAAGATTGTATTGTCCGTTAGGTTCGTCTGAAGCAAAGTAAATCTTGCCGTTTTTATCAATGGTGCTCCATAGGTCTTTTCCTTCATAGTCAGTCAGCTCGGAATACTCGCCTGTATGCATATTGAAGGTTTTAATATCTGGGTTGAATGCTCCTTTGTAGCGCTTACGATGCACCTGATTGCTGCTTTCCCAGCTTTCGTTAAAGAACACTCTCCCATCAGGGTGAATGGCTAGGTTGTGAGCCCAATTGAAAAAGTGATCGAACAAGCGTTTTGGAGTTCGACCCTGAATATCGATAGTATAGGCTGCCAATCGGTTGTATCTGCCTGAGCGGAAATAGATGGTTTTGCTGTCCCAAGACCAGGTCTCAACCCTATCGTCTGAAGAGTTAAAGGTGAGTTGCTTTATTTCTCCACCATTGATGGGCATCAGGTAGATATCGGCATTGCCATACTGGTTCGATGAAAAGGCAATCCATTTTCCATCTGGACTTACTCTTGCAAATTCTTCCACACCATCCATACCGGTTAGGCGAGTGGCGGTTCCTCCCTGGCTACTGACCTTCCAAAGGTCGCTGTCGTAAGAGAAAACAATTTCGCTGCCATCGGGTGTTAGGGCAGGAGAAGAAGTAAAATAAACATCTTGTTGTGCCAAAGCCGAGAAAGTGAGCATTAGGCATAAACCAGTTAGAATAGATTTAGTCATAGGGTTAGCATTTACCGATTAATCAAATAGCCGTTTGTTATTATTGGGAAAAGAGACTTCATTCGTCTTTTGGACCCGTTTGGCAACTGAACGATTGATCATGAATTTAAGAAGATATTGCCTAATCATATTGGTTTGCATTTGCGCTTTTACACCATTGGTTGTCTACGGGCAAACCCTAACCATTCTCAATGAACAGCTGAAGCCTATTGAAGCCGCCACAGTAAGCAATGAAACCGGTGAGCTTTGGGTGACTGATGCAACTGGGGTGGTAAACCTGAACCTCGATGCTGAACAACAGTTGACGATTCAGCATGTAAACTATTTATCCAAGTCTATACGCTGGAAGCCAGGGCAATCTGCACAAGTAGTTCTTGAGGCCAATGTGAAAAGCCTCGATGAAGTGGTTGTTGAGGGATTTACAGACAATGAGAAGCTTTCCAAAATGGCTGGTAGTGTGGCTAAACTGGAGCCCAAAGACTTAAATCGCTTCGATAATTTTTCGCTGGTTTCTTCAGTGAATACTATTCCCGGAGTACAGTTTGAAGAAAGAGCAGGAGCGAGTTATAGGGTTTCTATTCGCGGAAGCTCCATTCGATCGCCATTTGGTGTGAGGAATGTGAAGGTCTATTGGAATGGAATTCCGTTTACTGAACCGGGAGGAAATACCTTTCTCAACCTGCTCGATATGGCCAATATGAGCGATGTTGAGATTATCAAAGGGCCATCGTCCAGTGCTTATGGTGCAGGAAATGGCGGAGTGATTAAGCTAAAGAGCACGAATCTTGCACAGCTCTCTAACGCCACAATGGTTGGAGTAACTGGGGGTTCTTATGGAAACTTCCGTTCCAATGTTTCATCTAATTGGTTGGGAGAAAAAACCAGCATTACCGGAAAATATGCCTTCCAAAACTCGGACGGTTATCGCGATCATAACCAAATGCAGCGACATACTGCTGAGTTGGATCTCATCCACTTTGCCAATAATGAGAAGACATACACCGCTTCTATGCTGTATTCAGATATCTTCTATGAAATTCCCGGAGGGCTGAACCCAACCCAATTGGCAGACAATAGAAGGCAAGCCCGACCGGGTAGCGAAGCCTATAATGCCTCAATAGACCATCAGTATTTCATAGTCAAAGTCGGACAGGAATATGAGTTTTCTTCCAGCTTCAGAAGCGATGTGAATGCTTACTTCTACACCAGAAACTTCGAAAACCCATTCAATCTGGATTATAAGAGAGATAAAGAGCACAGCTACGGTTTTAGGGCTCAGCTGGAAAATGACTTTCAGCTTTTGGGAAGAACCTCTTCCGCAACTTATGGCAATGAGTTTCAGTTGGCCAATTTGGATGGGAAGAATTTTGGCAATGTGGCCGGTGTAGCCGACACCATTCGTTTTCACGACAAGCTCTCCAATGAAATCTCATTTTGGTTTGCCGATGTGAAGCTGAATCTAACGGAAGATATCAAGCTCACCATGGGAGCCAGCCTGAACCATATCGTTTACAGAATCAACCGCGTTGAGGATGAAATTAGCCAGATGCCGGGTAAGGTTACGAAGGAATTCAAAAGGGTTTTTAGTCCGCGGGTGGCTATCAGCAAATCTTGGGGTGAACACTTCAGCACCCATTTCTCTGTTTCGAAAGGGTTTTCTCCTCCAACCACAACGGAGATTAGAACCAATGAAGGAACCATCAACAGTGGGCTGGAACCGGAGGTAGGTACCAATTATGAACTGAACCTAAGGGGTTCAACAGTAAACAGTCGACTCTCATACGATGTGGCATTTTTCATGTTCAACCTGAATGAATCTATTACTACAGAAACCGATGGAAATGGGGTGGTGCTTTTTAGAAACTCAGGTCAAATAGATCAGAAAGGAGTGGAGGCTACTTTGCAGTGGAATTGGTTGGCCAATAGCACTGGAAGCTTTGAAACGCTGAATAGCCGTTTGGCTCTTACCCATCACGATTTTGAGTTCAAGAATTTTATTGATGGAGGTGACGATTTGAGCGGTAATGCTTTAACCGGAACTGCCCCGAATGTGGTTTCATTCATGACAGATTTTAGCCTTAGAAGCGGGCTCTATGCCAACTTCACCTTTCAATATTCTGATGAGATTCCTCTCAACGATGAGAATACAGTTTACTCAGAAGCCTATCAGGTTTTTCACACAAGAATGGGCTACATAAAAGGAACTCCTAAGATAGATTATGAGTTTTTCGCAGGGGTTAACAACCTCTTTAATGAAGAATATAGCCTGGGGAACGACCTCAATGCTTTCGGCCAAAGATATTTTCAGCCGGCACCTGAGAGAAGTTTTTATATAGGCTTAAACCTGAAATTCAAACATTGATATGACAAAGTTCGATACCGCTGCCGTTAACGATTTAATAAGAAACAGAAGATCCATTTTCCTTGCACAATTCACCGATGAGCCTGTTGATGATGCCATTATTAAAGATATGCTGGAGAATGCCAATTGGGCGCCAACACATAAGCTTACAGAACCGTGGAGGTTTGTAGTCTTTAAGGGTGAGGGGCGTAAGAAACTGGCCGAATTCCAGTCTGAACTTTACAAAGAAGTTTCCACCCGAAATGGAAGATTCAATGAGGCTACTTATGAGAAGTTTGGAAAGAATCCTTTGATGGCCTCGCATATTATTGCCATTGGTATGAAGCGTGATGAAAGAGGCTTTTTGCCTGAGATGGAAGAAATTGCCGCGGTGTCAATGGCAGTTCAAAATATGTACCTCAC
>JABXIP010000332.1 GCA_013373005.1 Cytophagia bacterium
AGGGCTCAGCCAATGAACAGCATGGTAGATCTTTCGGCTGCACACAAGATGAAAATTCAGGAGAAAGCCAGTAGTTCCAACCCCATCAGAGTCTCTCACAGAGGACTCTGATGATTGTATTCTCCTACCTCAGAGTCCCTTTCAGGAGACTCTGAGGGTGATTAACCACAAATCCCAAAACAGTTAACCGATATCAATTCCCAATTATCGAAGAAATGCTGCCATTCGTCTTTTACTGCTGAAAAGCACTTCAAAACCCGCCAGATTTGAAGAAAAAAAGAAATGGAATCAATACTCATAATCGAAAGCAGCTACATGATGAGACTATTCCTCATCAACTACCTCGATAAAAACTTTGATGTAACAGCCGTGGAAAGTCCTTCTGAAGCCTTGGAACTTTTGGAGAAGAGAATGAGACCTGACGCAGTCATCTCCAACTTCTATGGCAGTAAAAACCTGGAAAGAAAACCATTCCTGGAACTGATCTCCGAGCTGGAGGAACGTAGCATTCCTTTGCTTGTATTGACTGATCAAGACAAAAGCGACCAGCGCATCGAGACCCTAAAACTCGGGGCTAAAGACTCTATTAGTAAACCATTCAATCCGGTTGAACTTCAGCTGAGAATTCTTAGTGCCATGGGTCTAAAAGGCCATGACAAAATGAGACGAGTAGCCTAACCCCAACAACATTCATCCACCAAAAGCCAACACTAAAAGTATTTGTACCAAAAATCGATCAAATGAAAAAAAACTCTCTATTCCTTATTGTGCTTTTTCTCCTCAGTGGATGTTTAGAAAAGCCTATGATTGAAGTTGAGCAGACAGTATCGGAGTCAACCAATTTCGATTTTATAACTACCAGCGATATAACCCTTCAGGTGAGCCTAAGCGATGCTGCGGGCAGTCCCTTTAAAGGGGTTAAAGTCTCTGTTTATGAATATGCTAAAGACACTTTGGGTAAAAAACTATTTACTGCTGTAACCAATAGCTCGGGACAGTTAAAGGCAAGTGTCAACCTACCGGCCTATTATGAAACAGTAATGATACAGACCAACTTCATTGGTATTCCGAATAACATTGAGGTGCCTATTCTGAACAACACCATCGAGTTGACCTATGAAAACGGTAGCCTTACTTCAGCTTATATTCAGGAAGAAGCTGCCTCCAGCACAGGTGGTTCGGTAGCCAATCAAACCGCCAATATTAACGGTGTTACTTTCAACTATATGGATGCCTTCAGCCGCCCGCTGGGTGTTCCGGCCAACCTGGAACCTGAAAGAGATTTAATCAGTGCTACCCTTTTAGCGTACATCAACGCATCATTACCTGAGTCACAACCTGTACCAACCTATCATCCAACCTTTTTGGCGAACGGAAAGAAAACCACCCTGGATGTGGTAGAACAGGCCGATGTTTGGTTGACTTTCGTACATGAGGGTGCCGGATGGAAAAACGCCATCGGATTTTATACTTATGAAACTAATAGTCCACCGCAATCGCTAAGCGATATCAGTACCATCAACATTGCCTTCCCTAACCTATCTTACAAAGGATCAGGCGGAGGTTTATACTCGGGTGATAAAATTAATCTGGGACGTTTTGATGCCGGAACCTCAATAGGCATTGTATTGCTAGCTAACGGCTGGGACACCTATAGTTCAGAAGGTTATTACTACCTAATCTTTGCTGACAAGAACCTGAATCCTGAAACCGACCCTGCCAAGCAACAGCACAACGTATTATTATGGGACGAAGAAAACGAACTCTTTCTCCTTGGTTTTGAAGACATCAACAGAGAACAAGCTGGCTGTGACCAAGACTTTAACGATGCCATTATGTTCGTTACCTCTAATCCGGTACGAGCTATTAGCGTAGAAAATGTAAGCCCGGTTGACAAACCTGGAACGCTAGACGCAGACGGTGACGGCATTAATGATATTCTGGATGAATTTCCCAACGATGCTACCAGAGCCTATACCAGTTACTATCCATCTTCAAGCACTTTCGGCAGCTTTGCTTTTGAAGACAACTGGCCGGATTATGGCGACTATGACTTCAACGATTTGGTGATCGATTATCAGTTCAAACATTACCTGAATGCCAACAACCAGATTGTGGAAATGGAATCGAAATTCAAAGTGAGAGCAATTGGTGCAGGTTTTAGAAATGGATTCGGTTTTGCTACGAATCTACTACCGTCAGATGTGGAGTCTAGCACTGGTCATCTTATCAACAGCGGCATTGTGAAGCTCAACAGCAACGGAACCGAGCAAAACCAAGACAATGCAGTGTTTGTAGTAGCCAACAGTGTGCATGATTTGTTCAGTACCGGAGGCTTTGTAAACACGCAGGAAGGGGATGCAACCATTGACCCAGCTATCATCACCCTGACTACAGTATTTAACGGACCAAAGTCTTACAGCCAATTGGGCAATGCACCTTACAACCCGTTCATTATCGTGAGCCAGGACAGAGGCCGTGAGGTTCACCTGCCAGGCTATGCCCCTACCAATCTGGTGAACACAGAATACTTCGGCAGCCTGGACGATGACTCAGATGTTGCCAACGGAAGTTATTACAGATCTAAAACAGATTTACCATGGGCTATTCACTTGCCGGAAAGCTTTGAGTATCCGAAAGAGAAAGCGGATATCAGAAACGGCCACCTCAGGTTTAAAGACTGGGCACAAAGCTTCGGTTATAGCTACATGGATTGGTACAGAAATCAGACAGGTTACAGAAACACCAACAACCTGTATAAGAAATAGCATTTGGTTGGGTTAAGTTGTGGAAAGAGCACCTCGAAAGGGGTGCTTTTTTGGCTTAAACAATAATGCTATATATAGATATTTAATTTATAACATGTTTGAAAGCCACACAAAAAAAGGAAACCCACTCATGGATTTCCTTTTATCTTTTACTTGATTACGTTTCAATAAAGAAAGAGGCTTTATCAAGTCTATCTGATACAAAAGTACAACAAAGTATTGATATTACGAAACATATGAAACAGGAGTTACTCAATAAATACTTTTCTAGACCCCGATATAATCGGTATTTAATCGCTACGCACAACGATGCAGATCGAGCAAAGAGACTCTATAATGCCAATATAAGATTAGCTCAATCGATTCATCCTATCATAACACAGTTTGAAGTTGTTTTGAGGAATAGTCTTAACATTCAAATGACTAGTCACTTTGTAGACAACGACTGGATAATTAATCAAAAAAATGGATTCATGAGACACCCGACATTGAAGCATTCAAATTTCTTTCTTAAACGATCCATTCAAAAATCTGAGAATGATTTGAATCAAAGAGGAATTCCAATAACGAGTGGTAAAATAATTTCTCACCAAACACTTGGGTTTTGGCTTGCTTTGTTTCTTCCACATCATTATTCTCTCATTGGAGGTCAACCGATTCATATCTTTATTAACAAACCAACTACAGAAAATCGAGCAAGTATCTATTCTAAACTTGATGCCATTAGAAATTTCAGAAATAGAGTTAATCACTGCGAACCATTATGTTTTAATGGTAATAATATTGATTGCACAGAAATATTGGAAATAAGAAATCAACTATACAATCTAGTCGCTTGGATCGAACCCGATTTAGTTCCATTCTTTAAAGGAATTGATAATGTACAGGGTAAAATTGCTAGCCTTTTGAGAATATAAAGTCTATGACAGAAATAAGACTTCAACTCCCCTCCCATTTCATTCACCTTCAGTTATTGTTCAGTCGTCTAAAATAAGCCTCTGGCGCTCTTTCAGACAGTACTTTTGAACTGTATTTAAACTGAAAGAACATTGAACAAGCGTACCACCTACCTAGTCAAAAGAGCATTCGATATTGCCTTTGCCGGCACACTCATTTTGCTCATTAGTCCATTGCTTATTCTGGTTTCTCTGGCCATTGCTTTAGACTCCAGAGGTCCTATTTTCTACTACTCATACCGCGTAGGTCAGAACTACAAAATCTTCAAGTTCTACAAGTTCAGATCTATGAA
>JABXIP010000257.1 GCA_013373005.1 Cytophagia bacterium
ATTGCACACGCCATACATTTTTCAGGTCCTTTGGCGGTAGTAGTTGCCGGGATATTTATTGGCAATAAATCGCCTCAGATTGCCTGGTCTTCAACCACTCAAAACTATGTAGACAAGTTCTGGGAGCTGATTGATGTTTTCCTGAATGCCATCCTCTTTGTTTTAATAGGCTTCGAATTGCTCATAGTAACAATCAATGGAGAATACATTTTGCTAGGGATATTGGCTATCCCAATTACACTATTGGCTCGTTATATAGCACTTGCGGGGCCAATTGCCATCTTTAATAAGAAGCTGGAATTTATTCCCCGAACCGACATCATGATGACCTGGGGAGGAATACGCGGTGGTATTTCCATTGCCCTTGCCCTTTCCCTTCAACCCGAAATGGAGCGAGAGCTTTTTCTTACGGTTACTTATGTAATAGTCGTCTTCTCAATTATTGGTCAAGGCCTCACTATTGGACCTTTGGTAAAGAAGATTTTGAAGAGGTAGAAATAGAATCCTCCGTCCTTCGGACACCTCCTTTAAAAAGGAGGATTGGTTGGTGCAAGTACCATGCTTTGCTCATCCTCGATTGCATCGAGGATGCTAGAGAAGTCAGTTTATAACTGACCGAAGCAAAAGCCCTTATGAAATACTGGACACTATATGCCGCTTCTACGAAGCTCAGCTCAGTCAATACTTTAAGGTTTAATGACATTTCGTCTCGCTGGGACTCAGGAAATGGATTCGGTGAGAGCTTTTTACCAAGGAGGGTGGGGATCCAACCTCTCGTCCTCGATTGCATCGAGGATGCTAGAGAAGTCAGTTTGTAACTGACATAGCATACCACCTATGCATACTAATTAAGATAGGCTTATATTAGGCTACCTTAAACCAATACATTATGCAAAATCTCTTCAACTGCCTATTGTGCGTAGCACTACTTTTCGCAGGCACCTCTCTTTTTGCACAGCAGATAGACGAGCCCTACAATCAGAAAATCAAAGAATACACAACGGACCCGCTATTTCTGCCTTCATCCGTTCTTAACCTTCCCTTAGACCCCAACATTCCTTCTCCACTGGAGCATTTTGGACAGATCATTGGGGCTCCCGGGGTAATGCACCGAACTTCAGAGCTTTATGCCTACTATGAGGCATTGGCTCAAGCAAGCCCTTTGGTGAATGTTCAAACCATCGGAACCTCAGAAGAAGGAAGGGAAATTAAGCTGGTGATTATAGGCAATGATGAATCGATGAACCGAATCGATCACTATAAGTCACAATTAGCCAAGCTTTCAGACCCTAGAAAAGTAACCAAAGAAGAAGCAGAACAAATCATTGGCGACAGCAAGCCCATCTTTTACCTCAATGGTGGTCTCCACTCTACTGAAATGGGTTCTCCAGAAATGCTAATGGAGTTGGCTTACAGATTGGCTGCAGGCCAGTCAGACGATATTAAAAATATTAGAGACAATGTGATAGTGTTGATCAACCCGGCTTCGGAACCTGATGGGCGCGATAAGCAAGTTGACTGGTACTACCGCTATACCAAAGCCCGCACAGAATATGACGATGGCTTTCCAAGAAGCACACCTTACTGGGGTAAATATGTTTTCCATGACAACAACCGAGATGGAATTCAGGTATCTCAGGCACTTTCCAAAGCCATATTCAACACCTATTTTGAATGGCATCCAACGGTTATGCTCGATTTGCACGAGTCTGTGCCATTGCTTTACATTTCTACCGGAACTGGGCCTTACAACGATTACATGGATCCAATTGCCATTGGCGAATGGCAAATTATGGCTAACCACGACATTACCACATTGGCTTCTCAAGGAATGCCGGGTGCCTTTACCTGGGCCTTCTTCGATGGATGGTGGCCGGGCTACGGTATTTGGGTAGCCAATAATCATAACAGCATTGGTCGCTTCTACGAAACATTCGGTAATGCAGGAGCCAATACTTACCTGAGAGATTTATCCAGACAAAGCTATGCGGGAGATCCGGCTACCAGTCGAGAATGGTACCGACCAGACCCTCCTACTCAGGAAATCTATTGGTCTTCCAGAAACAACACCAATTATATGCAAGCAGGTGTTTTAGCATCACTGGCTTACACTGCCGACAACAGAAAGCTACTTCTGAGAAACTTCTATCAGAAAGGTCTCAATAGTATCACCAAGGGCAAGGAAGACAGCCCTAAAGCCTTTGTTATTCCGAAAGACCAGCATGACCCTGCAATGGCAGCTTATCTGGTGAACCAGTTGAGAGTTCAGGGGATTGAAGTGCATAAAGCAACCGCTGGTGAAAATGCTGGCGACTATGTGGTGTTACTGGAGCAGCCTTACCGTAACCTGGCGGTGACCTTGCTTACCAAACAAAAGTATCCGATGGATGCTAAATTCCCTCCCTACGATGACATTGCCTGGACGTTGGGATTGGTTTATGGCGTAGATGTTCAGTCGGAAGATGTAATCAATTATGAATCTTCAGAGCTTGAAATGGTGACTGAAGACGTAAAATATAGTGGTACAGTAGATGGCAGAGGCAGCAGCTATGTACTCAACTATAAAGCTCAAAATGATGTGCTGCCCGCCATGTATTCGCTTAAAGCTGGAAATGGCAAGGCTAAGATTTCAGTTTTGGATGAAGAACAGGTAGTAGGTGAAGATACTTTAGCCAAAGGTTCTGTCATTTTCTCAGGCATTAGTAAATCAGATGCCGATAAACTAGGTAATGACTTCGGTCTAGACCTGAAAGCAGCTAACCCAAGAGGCAAGCAACATGAAGTGTCTCTGCCAAAAGTGGCTATTTACCATAGTTGGTTCAGTACACAAGATGAAGGCTGGTCGAGGTACACATTTGAGCAAAGGGGTATTCCTTTTACTTCCATTGATAAAGACGACCTAAAAGCTGGCGACCTAAGAAGCAAATTTGACGTGATTCTGGTGCCTCGAATGAGAGGAAGTGTAGATGACTTCATCTTCGGGGTAAGCGATAAATTCGGTCCTATGCCATTCACCAAAACCGATGAATATCCGGCTCATGGCTATCCTGATGCGACAGATGACATGACAGGTGGACCTGGTTTTGACGGCATGGCCGAGCTCAAGAAATTCGTTGACAATGGAGGTGTACTGGTTACGCTTGACAACTCCACCACGATGGCAGCCGAAACCGGAATTATCCGTGATTTACAACCATATAATGCTCCCGGTCTTTTCCATCCCGGTTCTATTGTAACAGTGAAGAAACGTAATTCTGACAGCCCAGTATTATACGGCTACCCTGAGACCTTCCATGTTTTCAAGGGCAATGGAGCGCTTTATCAGGTGGCGAAATACAACAGAGACATGATGCTTTTACAATACGGCACCAAGCCTTTAAAAGATGAAATTCCCTACGATGGTCAAATTATGGGTATGCCTGATAGACAAATTCAGCCTGCTCCAAAAGAGACAGGACCTAACCCACCTTACGTGCTTTCAGGTATGGTTCGCAATGAGCAATCTATCATTGGTCATGGAACCATTTTCAATGTTCCTCAGGGTGAAGGAAGGGTAATTGCCTTTACTTTTGATCCACTACATAGATTCATTAATCACCATGATGCTCCACTACTGTGGAACGTATTGATTAACTGGAATCACCTAGGAAACTGATAATAATGCACCCGCTTTGCCGGACCTGGCGAAGTGGGTGCGTTTGTATGGTTTGCTTACCGCCCCTCTTTTAGATAACTTCAGAAGGATTTCGAGGAATCCACAAAACCTTAAACCATATGTCCTTCCGATCCTTCATTAGGCTGAGTGTATTCGCTTCATTGATTCTTCTCAGCGGCAAAGGCCTTTTCTCTCAAACAGAAGGATTCAAAACAATAACTCACGCTGAGTTCTTTTCCATGTTAGAGAGTTCTACTGACACGGTATTCAGACTAGACAACACAATAGTCAGGTTCGATGCAAGTACTGACTCACGATGGAGGTTTACCTCGGAACCCGGAGGCCAGAACAGGAACTTTACCAATACCGACACTTTGGTGATTGACAAAACACTCATGCTCTCCAATGTGCACTTCGACCATTCCGACAGAAGGCTGTCGAGGGCATTTCATCATATCAGGTTCAACAAAGATGTATTTATGATCAATACGGCTTCTGTCATTTTTATTGGCTGTTATTTTAAAGAACGACTGGTGATTGTCTCGACTGAATCCATGGCTACGGCTGTGAACCTTATTGACAGAGGAAGCAGAATGGTTAGCGTATCTACCAGCATTTTGGACAGTAAGCTAAGAAAAGGAGTCAGTATTGATATGGGAAGCACGGAAGAGAAAACAAGATCTCAGGTTAGGCTGGAAAACTCCCAAATTTGGTCTTCCACTCAAGGAAGAGGCTCACGCCTGAACGCCATTGCGCTCGCCTCTCTTAGTGTTCGAAACAACCACTTTATAGGAGAAGGTAGAGTAACGGTAATATCTGAACAGATTGATGAAGTCAATATCTCAGACAACGACTTTGGTCAGAAAATATCCGAAATAAGGGTGTTGGGAACCGAAGACCTGAACACCTCCATTTTGGAAGACAACATCTTCGGCAATCATGTTTTACTCGACCTCGATCAGCTAACCACCAGCAGTACTTATCAATGGGCCCAGTGGAGTGATTGGTTTTTGTCTTTTCAAGGATTCAATGAGTATTTCGCTACACTCCCCGACTCTCTAAGAGGCAATGGGCCTTTCGATTTACGGTCGAATGAGAAAGCAATAGAACGCTATAAAACAGAGGGTCTGGTTCAAGATGCCAAGTCCTATAAGCAAGAAGTAAAGTTAAGAGGAAAGCTACTCGACCTCTACAAAGCTCAGCACGATCTGGAAGATGTGAATACAGTTTATATTGAACTGAAAGATTTGGAAACAGATAGACTTGCCTACCTCTATTCCTTAACACCGTCCTTCACTACCTTTTTTAAATGGAAGGTAAATCAGTTTTTAAAATCCTTCTCAGATTACGGAACTGAGCCATCTAAGGCCATTGTGTTTTCGGTCAATGTAGTATTCCTTTTTGCATTTATATATCTGTTCTTCCCTAACAGTTGGGATGAACAGGGAAAACATAGAATTCTGAATCGCTTCAATTTCTATCAGAAATACCTGAGAAGTTCTGCAGGAGCTCATGAAATTTATCTGGAGAACAGAAATATTGAGTTGACAGACTATGAGACTTTTAAGAAGAATATTGAAGAAGGAGAATTGGAGCTGCCGAAGTTCTTTGTCAAGTGGTCGAAGCCTGTTTACTACTTCGCCATGTTCGGCACAAAGCTCTCAAGTATTTTTCTTAAGAAGACGGATTTCCTAAGTGGTAAATGGAATGAGCTAAGCCCTTCCCAAAAACGTTGGAAGAATGTTCAGATTGGTGTTTTCCTGATTATCGGGGTACTCTGGGATGTTGCCATTAGAGTACTTAATGCTCTTATGCTTAGCATTAATGCATTTACCACACTTGGTTTTGGCGAGATTCCAATCAAAGGCTTACCACGCTACCTGGCCATTATCCAAGGCTTTATTGGTTGGTTCATGCTCACCATATTCAGTGTCTCACTTATCAGTCAGCTACTTAACTGATGCTGTAAGTGATAACTATTAATGCTGACAAGCATTTAGGGCTTCGTCAGCATGGTTCATGTTGACCATATTCTCAGTGTCATTGATTTCTCAGTTACTAAATTGACGTAAATTTTCAAATTGAAAACGCTTCGTTCGGGGAAGTCCCGAAAGCTCACTGAGCGACTAGGGGTTGACTATTTTCTCCGTGAGTTTGATTTCGCAGCTATTGAATTAGTACCCACCCCTGCACTCCAAGAGTAATTTCCTGGCAAGGGGCACATCTGTGAAATTCTGACCAACGATGTTTGCACTGACACTCCTCCTTGGCGAAGGA
>JABXIP010000283.1 GCA_013373005.1 Cytophagia bacterium
AACTGCTCCAAATACGAATTGAACTTTGTTTCATCATAGTAGAACTTCTCCAGCTGAGGTCTGAATTCATCCATGATTTTCTTGTTGAGATAAATTGGAGGCATGTCATCAGCACTAATCATCGGCTGATACTTGGTTTCCTTACTTTGTACATTATTGAAGTAATCCCAAGCCTGATCTACCAATTCTGGTTGAAGAAGGAAGTCCAGAATCGTCATGGCTTCGGCTTTGGCCCCAGCGGTAGCTCCTTTATGAGCAATGGGTGTAGCCATAGCAATGGCATTGCTCCAGTGGTGTCCTTGTAAGCCAGGAATATTGGAAGGAAAGCGCATGGTTACTGTTGGGATTTTCCAGCTTACATCTCCAATATCATCAGAACCACCGCTAATAGGTTGTCTTACAGGTAGCCCCAGGTTGGAAAGTTCAGTACTCAATCCATTAGGTGTTGAACCCACTTCTTCCTGAACAGCTTTAGCCAAAGCTTGATCAGCTTCGTCCCATGTTGGTAAGCCCACTTGCTTGATGTTTTCGTACATGGTTTCTGCAATCACCTTATTGAAGTGCCTTGGCCAGGCGGTACCCAGAATTCTAGAACTCATTTCAGTGTCGGTCATTAGGGCTGCTCCTTTAGCAATATTGTTGGCCGACTCATACATGTCCATTATGCCTTCATAAGTCACATCACGGAAGTAATACCAGATGGAGGCTTTAGAAGGAACCACATTGGGCTGATCCCCACCATCGGTAATGATGGAATGAGACCTTTTCAGCGGATGAAGGTGCTCTCTCTTGTAGTTCCAGCCTACATTCATCAGCTCAACGGCATCTAATGCAGAGCGACCTCTCCAGGGGGCACCAGCTCCGTGTGCAGCTTCTCCTTCGAAAGAGTATTCTACGGAAATAAGCCCTGTGCCAGCAGCTTGTCCATAAGATACCGACAGGTTACTGCTTACGTGTGTGAAAATACACATGTCAATATCATCGAAAAGTCCGTCTCTCACATACCAGGCCTTTGCAGCTACTAATTCCTCGGCAATGCCCGGCCAAAGAATAAGGGTTCCGCCAATGTTTTCTCTTTCCATAATCTGTTTCACGGCCAAAACAGCAGTGATATTTAAAGGAATTCCTGAGTTATGGCCTTCACCATGGCCCGGAGCTCCTTCAACCATCGGTTTGTGATAGGCTACGCCCGGATATTGAGAAGCCTTTGGTATACAGTCAACATCACTTCCAATGGCAATGGTTGGGCCCTCGCCATTACTCCAGGTGGCAAACCAGGCAGTGGGTATGCCCGAAACAGATTCTTCAATTTCAAATCCGTTGTCCTTCAAAATACCGGTGAGGTATTTAGACGATTCATATTCTTGAAAACCCAACTCAGCAAAGCTGAAAATCTTATCGATCATCACTTGCGTTTGCTTTTGATTCTGCTGTACAATGTCAGCGGCTTCATTCTTGAGCTTTTCTATCTGTTTTTTGTTGAATTGCTTCTGAGCGAAGGCCCCTGAGCAAAAGAGAAGCATGGTCAGGAGAAGGGTGTACTTTTTTAAATGCATGATTTTAAGGTTGATATCTTCCAAAATAAGAAAAAATCGATTTTGCTGTACATCTATTTATATAGAGCGCCAATTTGATTGGTGGCCAATTAACCAAGACCGATGCTCCATTGATATTTCTGAAATTCAGCATTGATAAAGGCCAATTCTGTTGTAGTTGAAAGGCAGTGAGACCAGTTCCTTTGTATTGAAATTGAGGAAATCATGAAAACAATAGTTGATTTTATCAGAATAAAGGAGAGCAGAGCGGTTGGAATTGTATTCATGTCAATGGCTATTCTCTTCGGAGCTTGGGTAACCAGGTTACCCGAGCTGAAAAAGTATTTAGAAATTAGTGAAGGACAATTAGGTATGGCTTTGTTTGCCATGCCATTGGGAGCCACCGTGATTTTGCCGTTTTTCAGCAAAATTCTGCACAAACTGGGGGAAAGAAAATCCACACTGTTTGGCCTGTCTTTCTTTTTGTTGGCCATTAGTTTACCCAATCTGATGACGAATTTATGGTCATTCTCTGTCAGTCTATTCTTTGTGGGAATGGCTATGGGTATTACGAATGTTTCCATGAATGCCTGTGCAACAGCTGTTGAACATATTCAGAAGAGGTCTATCATGTCTGCTTGCCACGGGTTTTTTAGCCTTGGAGGAATGGTAGGAGCTGCATCGGCTTCAGTATTCATTGGTTTGGGCTTTAGTCCTTTCTGGCACATTGCTTCCTGGGCCATTCTTCTGGCAGTGGTAGCCTTGCTTTGGGTGAGCGGGTACTTGCTGAACAAGGAACAAGAACCACAAGAAAAGAAAGGCTTTAGTTTACCTCCCAAATCAGTTGTTGGATTGGCTGCCGTGGGCTTTTGTATTATGCTAGGTGAGGGAGCCATTACCGATTGGAGTGCACTTTATCTTAAAGATTCACTTTCAGCACCGGCCACTATTGCCAGTTTGGGCTTTGCTACTTTTGCGGGATTTATGGCTTTAGGGAGGTTTTTTGGAGACCCATTTATTGAAAAATTCGGATCGCTTAAGATGTTGATTTTGGGCTGTTCCTTGGGGATTCTTGGACTTGTATTGGTTCAGATGGGCGGCTATGGTTTGGCTTTGGCAGGCTTTGGTGCTGTGGGCCTTGGGTTTTCTGTCATTGTACCGACTTTGTTCAGTCAATCAGCCAGACAAAAAGGGGTACAGTCTTCAGTAGGTATTGCTTCTGTGGCTTCATCTGGCTATTTGGGTTTGCTGATTGGTCCGGTATTGATAGGCTTTGTGGCTGAGCATTGGGGCTTGAGCCATGGTTTTACTTTTCTCAC